>JAZRYV010000286.1:0-2774 GCA_045600925.1 Spirochaetota bacterium | reverse complement strand
AGCCACAAGACTGTCTGCCTGTCTGTCTCCCATAAGCCTGTGAATCATGATATCCGGTCTGAGCCTTTCAATAAAATCACACAGAACAGATACATATTCTTCCATTGAAAGCACGCTGAATTTATTCTCCCTGTACATGGTCTCAAGTGCTGTTCCTTTTATAACATGGAGATGATGAAATTTCACACCGGAAACGGGAAGGGAGGACACAATTCGTGCTGTTTCCATCATATCCTGCCAGGTTTCACCTGGAATCCCAAGAATTATATGAAGACAGATGTTTATATTTTTTGAATGAAGAAGTTTTACTGCCTCTTCAGTATCCCGTTCAGTGTGTCCCCTGTTGAGAAGTTTCAGACTTCTGTCGTGGCCTGTCTGCATTCCAAGTTCAACCCACAGTTCAAAGCCTTCACGTTTATAGGAGGCTATAAGATCCGCAGCTTCATCAGAGATACAGTCAGGTCTGGTTCCTATCATAAGACCGGTTACGTCAGGCTGATGCACAGCCTCGTCATACAGTTTTTTCAGTATATCACAGGATGCATAGGTGTTGGTAAAAGCCTGGAAATAGGCTATGAACTGAGTGTTTTCTTCTATACGCTTAAAATGATGACGTGCCCAGGACATCTGTGAACTTATGGCTGAGCTGCAGGAGGAACCTCTGGAGGCTGATCCGTCCTCTGAACAGAAGATGCATCCTGAGGAGCTGATGGTGCCGTCTCTGTTGGGGCAGGACAGGCCGGCATTAACAGGGAGCTTCAGCACTCTGCATTTATATCTGTCCCGGAGCCAGTCTCCGAAAAAGAAATAGGGCCGGCCGTACCACATTACAGACCTTTGTTCATTGTATCCGGAGAAAAAGCCGAGTTCTTGAGATACTCCTGATTCTGGTATTTCCGGGGATTCAGGGCAACGCTGGATACTTTCTTTGCTTTTGTAACCTTAAGTTTTTTATCCAGATTTACCAGCCATATGCCTGTGGAAAATTTAACAGGTGTTGTTGTGCTTACCCATTTAATTTTTTTGCGTTTTGTCTTTTTATTGACAACGGTTTTCTTTTTCAGAGTCGTATTCCCTGCAGCTTTAAAGGAGGCCGTCAGTTTACGCAGATTTGTCTCATCCGGATTAAGAGCAGATTTTATGGCTGCTTCCAGAGACTGTCCTTCATCAACAGGAAAGATTATTGTTCTTGTTTTCGGAGCTTTTTCTGTATATATGTTTTCATCACGTTCAGCTCTGAAGAAAGGTCTGCTCTTATAGCTTTCTGATGATTTCTGAGATGAAGAGCTTTTCCTTCCCATTGCTTCCATGTATCTGTTTCTGTATGAGGAATAGACTGGGGCGGAACTCAGAGTTGAATAGGCCATCTGAAAATATCTGGATGCTGTTTTTCTGTTCTTTTTATCCAGATTGGAAATCCCTGCATTGTAGTATTTTTCGCTTTTCTGGATTTTGTTTCTGAAATCTGAATAGCATGCAACTCTGGAAGCATAAGGACCTTTTCCATATTTTTTTTCCATAAGTCTGACAGCCTTTGCTGCCTGGTCCGTATCTGTCTTCTTCATATAAAATACTGCAAGTCTGGAGAGTTTCATTAGTTCGACAGGATCCCCTGAAGTCTGCTTTCCGTCATTTACCTGAACTGGTTCCTTTCCGGAAATATCAACTTTGAATACATCTTTTATTGTTTCCAGCATGGAAACGTACTGTGAATCTGCCAGTTTAGAAGTATAGCTCTGTGACCTCAGCAGCTTTTCTTCCCTGGGATTTGAAATGAATCCGCTTTCATAAATTACAGAAACAGGAAAATCAACAAAATAGGAGAATCTGTCATCTCCAACTGCACCGTGTTCCCAGCTGTTTGGCTGAACTCCTTTGTTCATCAGACTTGCTTTAAGATTAACTGCGTACTGTCTTGAAAAATCGCTGGCATCCAGTTTGTTGTACAGCGTAAGAAATCCTTTGTATGAACTGCTTATGTATTTAAGAATCTTCTGTCCGCTGTTGTCTCTTGTAACATGGATCCCCGGGATGTTCATAATGCCGCTGGCTTTCTGTATTACTGAAACATTGTTCAGATGCTCAGAAATGATCATAAAAGCACCGGCTTCACCGGCAAGGGAAATGGTTTCTGAAAAGGGGATGTTTTCATATACGCTGCTGTCTCCTTTCAGAACATCCATGAAATCATCCGTGGATTTTACCTCTATAAATGGATTTTCGCTTAATCTTCTGTAAATCTGTCTTGATATGATTATGGAGTAGAATTCCTCCGGTTTGTTTGTGCAGCTCTGTCTTTTTGTTGCTGATCCTCCCTGCCATCTTCCGTCCGGAAGTTTTCCATGGGCAGGGTCCATAAAAATCACAATTTTTTTCCCGTCCTTCAGACTTTCATACAGATTTGAGTATGTACTGTTGATGTTTTCAACAATGCTGAGAAATTCCTTTGCCTTTTCTGTTGAGTTTTCTGTCCTGAAAAGAGACTGAATTTCCGGACTTTCAGATTCAATGGAAACAGCAGCATAAACAGATGCTGCAGAACAGGTTATTAATAAAAATGCAAAAAAAGATGAAAACAGTGATTTTTTTAAATCCATGAGGACTCCTTTCATGAACAGTATATCAGCCTTATTATAATTATCGATTTCATGCAAGAAAATATTCAGTCGTATCAAAAGTTTTTTTAATGACAGCCTGACCATGAAAAAATATTTTAAACTAATGCTGTTTTAACCAGTAATTTGCACGACAGATACCTGATGAGACACAGGGGA
>JAZRYV010000285.1:0-3684 GCA_045600925.1 Spirochaetota bacterium | reverse complement strand
AAGGATGACAGCGTTCCGTTTACAGTACTGAGAAAAACAGCCCAGGCATTTGAAAAGTACATGTATGACTTCAAAGGAGTGGCAGAGGTTGAAAAGAACGGATACTATGACAGGGAATTTCTTGTAGAAGTAAATCCGGATGCTCTTCAGAGATACAGAATAGGCATAAACGATGTAGTCAACACAATCAGGCTGAGGAACATAGACCAGCCAGGCGGTTCCCTGAAAGTGGGCAGCGATGAATATGTTCTGAGGACCAAGGGACAGTACAACAACATTAAAGAAATACTTGATACAGTTATTCAGTCCAATGACTCCGGCTACGCTGTCCGTGTTAAAGATGTGGCAACGGCATCCAATACTGTTGAAGAACCTGACATTCTGGAACGTTACGACGGACAGAAAGCCATGGTCTTCAATGTAAAGAAAAAAAGAAGTGCTGATGAAATAACACTTACAGAAAAAATCACTGCCGATCTGAAAAATTTCAAGAATCCTTTTCCGGATCAGACAGAGATAAAGCTGTTCAACATAGCTGCTGATTTTACAAAGGATACCATAGGAACGGTTATAGACAATGCCATAACAGGTTTTATTCTGCTGGCACTGATTCTTTTCCTTATGCTTGGAACAAGAATGGCTTCCCTTGTAACAGCAACTATTCCATTTGTTTTTATGGTTGCTTTCATAGGGCTTAATATGGCAGGTGTGACCATAAATGTAATCAGCCTCTTCGGAATGATTATGGTTCTGGGAATGATCGTTGACTTCGGCATTGTAATCTCTGAAAATACATTCAGATACATGGAAAGCGGTCTGACAAAAAAGGAAGCAATAATTAAGGGGACATCGGAACTCATCTGGCCGGTTACAACCACCTTCCTGTGTATTTGTACGACTTTCATGCCAATCATGATTCTCACCGGCATCATGGGGAAATTCCTTAAATTCATTCCAATGGTTGTACTCATCTGTCTGGCTGCATCCTGGACCATGGCCATTTTCTTTATGCCAACGATTCTGAACATATTCCTGCCGGAAAGAATGGGAGGATCATCGCCGGAACAGGGAAGACTGAAGACTTTCATCAGCACTTATAAAGGGAAAATACGGCGTCTTCTTCATCTTAAAGAAAAAGATACAGAATCCTCCGAAAACAGCCGTTTCCAGAAATTTCAGGCTGCCTATAAAAGGCTGCTCACAGGAGCTCTGCGGCACAGATATGCAGTCATTCTGGTTCTTTTCATAATGCTGGTTCTTTCTGTTCCCATGATCGGTGTCGTAGGTTTCGTCTTTATGCCTGACGGCGGTGAAAAACAGATAAACATAAACACATATATGCCCAACAGCAGAAATCTGTACGCCAACCTTGAGCAGGTAAAAAAAATAGAGAAAATAGCAAAAAGCTGCATCAGGGATGATGAATACGAAGGAATTTATTCCCGTGTAGGAACAGAAGTTCCTTTTGGTCTTGATCCTAAACCTGGTGACGGAACACACAAGACCACCATGTATCTGTTCCTTACAGACGAAAAGGACCGTGAAAGAAAGGTAGCAGAAATAGAAAAGGAAGTAAGAGAAAAAATTTTTGCAGCTCAGGACAGCGGTGTTCTGGCAAAGGATATGCGAATTGTCATAGAAACCAACTCCAACGGACCTCCAGTGGGAGATCCTGTAACTGTAGAAATCCGTGGAACAGATTTTGAAGAAATGAACAGAATTGCAGATGAATATACTGCATTTCTTAAAGATATTCCAGGTGTATATGACATAAAAAATGACTTTGAGGAAGGGAAAACAGAGTTCAGGTACAGAGCAGATGAAGTCATGGCATCCCGTGCCATGGTTTCCACAACGGATATTGCAACAACAATCAATGCATCTTTTGAAGGTGCTGTAGCCACAACTGTTCATGAAGGGGAAGATGAAATAGACATCCGTGTCAGATTCAAAGACTCGGAAAGAAAAAAGCTGAATGACCTGAACAGTGTAATGATTTCCAACAATCAGAACGGACTGATTCCTCTGAGCAATGTAACAACCAGACAGATTCTTCCTGGATACTCTCAGATCAACCGTATGAACTACAGAAGGCTCATTCAGGTAAAGGCAAATATAGATACAGAAGTTAACACATCTGTCAATGTTAACACACTTCTGTCCAGACACTTCAGGGATGTGGAAGACAGGTATCCGGGGAACATTGTCACCTACGGAGGAGAACAGGAAGAAACTTCAAAGAGCATGGGACAGATGGGAAGATATTTCATTGTGGCCATGGTTGTCATGTTCATAATTCTGGCAATTTTCTTCAAATCGCTGATTCTTCCTTTTGTTGTAATGATTGCTATTCCTTTCTCTCTGATCGGGGTTATTCTTGCCCTTCTCTGTCACGGAGAACCTCTGTGTTTCGTAAGCTTTCTTGCTCTTTTTGCCCTGGCTGGAATCATTGTCAGCAACACTGTAACACTTGTTGATTTCATCAACAGCAGGCGAAGAGAAACAGCCGATCTTTCAGAGGCTCTTGCAGAAGCAACATCCCTGAGACTGAGGCCAATCATTCTGACAACAGGAACAACAGTTCTCGGTCTTGTCCCGAGCATCTATGCCCTTACAGGAAACAAGGACTACATGACTGCACCTCTTGCCCTTGCTTTCGGATACGGTCTTCTTTTTGCAACTGTCATTACACTGATCCTTGTTCCATGTTTTTATCACACAGCAGAAGATCTTAAAATGAAAGCTGCAAAAATTCTCTCAAAGGCAAACATTCACATAGATCCGAGGATCTACAGAGAATCTCTTGCTGAAGAAGCATCAAATACAGAAGATTCACAGGATGTTCAGACAGAGACAGCAGGAACGCCTCCTGAGCAGAATAAAAAACTTTCAGCAGAAAAGACAAAAAAGAGGAATAAAAATGACAAATTTTAAACAGATCAGCATAAACAGAGGATTTATTATTTCCTGTGCTGCAGCTGTAATTATGTTTTTCACTTTCACTCTGCTTTACTTTAAATTTCCTTCCGGTTATTTGTATTTTACAGCAGAAGACTATCTCGGTGAATATTTTACTGCAGCAGGATACTTTACGGCATTTCTCCTGACTGCAGCAGGAATAATTCGTCACAGGGAGCTCAGGAATCCTGTTATCATAATACTGGCACTTTTCTGCCTCGGTGTTGCAGGAGAAGAAATAAGCTGGGGACAGAGAATCTTAAAAATTGCCACACCTGAATCCATGTATATTGCAAACAATCAGGGAGAAATGAATCTTCACAACATGTCATATGTAAAGAATACAAAGCTCATTTTTACTGTGCTTGTTGGACTCTGGTCAGTCATTCTTCCTGTTCTTGCATGGAAATTCCGGTCTGTAAAAAAACTTGCGGACAGACTGTGCATTCCTCTGCCTTCTGCTTCTTCTGTCCCTTTCTTTGCAGCCGGCATTCTGCTGTATATTTTCAGACCGATTCCAAAATCAGATGAACTGGATGAGCTGTTCTATTCTCTTGGTTTTCTCGGAACTGCAGCAATGCTTCTTGCCTGCGGACGAAAAAAGGAAAATTTTTACAGTTCCGGAGACGGCTTCTGTTTTGCATGGGCAGCAGGTCTTACACTGCTGATTTCCTGTGTGCTGACTTCTCTCTTTCCATGGCAGGAGGATATGAAGGAAAGACAGCT
>JAZRYV010000284.1:0-12895 GCA_045600925.1 Spirochaetota bacterium | reverse complement strand
TTCCATAAAAAAGATAAAAAGCGATCCTCTGCTTGAAAAGAAGATTCCTGTTATGGGCGTAATGGGAGCTTTTGTTTTTGCCGCACAGATGATCAATTTTACTGTTCCGGGAACCGGTTCCAGCGGGCATATTGCCGGAGCTGTCCTTCTGACCTCTCTTCTTGGACCATGGGCAGCATTCATTTCCATGACTGCTGTGCTTATGATTCAGGCTTTCTTTTTTGCAGACGGAGGGCTTCTTGCTCTGGGGTGCAATATTTTCAATATGGCTTTTTTCGGATGTTTTGCCGGCGGATTTCTTGTATGGCGTCCATTAATGAAAAATGGCATATCCAGGCCGCGGATTACTGCCGGTTCTGTTGCGGCATGTATCCTTACTCTTCAGGCCGGTGCTGCCTGTGTCGTTCTGGAAACAGCCTGTTCCGGCATTTCTGATATTTCCACAGGAATGTTTTTTTCACTGATGCAGCCGGTTCATCTGGCTATAGGTGCAGTGGAAGGTCTGATTACTGCCGCTGTCCTGTCTTTTGTTTACAGTGCAAGGCCGGAGATTCTCTGGTGCGGAGAAGGTGATTCCGGCAGGAAAAATTCTATGAGCATGAAAAAGTTTCTGCTTATTGCCGGGCTGGCTGTGGTGCTTACTGCAGGATGTCTGTCTTTTTTTGCCTCATCTCTGCCTGACGGTCTGGAATGGTCTCTGGAAAAGATCACCGGCAGCAGTGAACCTGAAAGTTCCGGCAGAGTTTATGATCTCTTTGGCAGGGTGCAGGAGCAGACTGCAGTTCTTCCTGACTACGGTGAAGGTGTTCCTGCAGGTCTTCCTGCAGCAGGCATCGCCGGTGCTGCCGCAGTGTGCCTTGTATGCATCTTTGCAGGGGGCATCATACAGCACAGAAGAAAAAGACAAAGGTTTATGTCTGATCCATGTCCATCAGAAAAAGAATACTGAAATATACAGACTTTATTTGCGGAATTTTAATAATATAAAAGGAGAAAGATTATGAGCATTAAAAAGACGGCTGCCGTTCTTACTGTGGTATTTGCTGCAGCTTTCGGGTCAGTGGCTTTTGCACTGGATCCGGTTACACCAAATACTCCCGGATTCCTTACGGATTTTGAAGCATATCTGTCCGGAGAAAATTCTTCGGAAGGAGATCTGGGCAGGACCCTTTCCCTGTGTACAGGAGGAGGTTTTACGGAAAGTTTTTCATATCTGCTGACTGCAGATATAACAAAATTTCGTGATAAAGACATGGCTTCTGCCCCCGGTGCTGATGATGAATTCACAAGTATTGATGAGATAGGTCTGTCCTTTATTATTAATCCTGTGAAAACAGAGGATTTTTCTCTGACTTTTATGCCTGGAGTTTTTTCATGTGCTTCCAGACTGTCCGGACAGATGGCCTATCCTGAAATGAAAATATGGAATTTCGGAGGGAATATGGAACTGTGTTTTACATCCTTCAGTGCTTTCCAGCCCTTTATAAATGCCGGTTATTATTTCCTTTATGACAGTACTTTTGAAGGGGAAAATTCATGGGAAGTTCCTTTGACTCTTGGTTTTGTACATCCTGTGACAGATACTGTGGATTTTCTTGCAGCCTTTACTTCTGCAGCAGGAAAGGGATATTCCTGGGAAACAACAGACAGATATCTTGCAGCAGGTTTTAATTTTATGCTTACAGATAATCTTGAATGTCTTACTGAGGCAGGATGGAACTATACAGGAAACGGTTTCGTATGGTCTGCCGGACTGCTTTATTCTCTGTAATAAGACAGTCCGTATAAAGCCAAAACGCCTGCTGTGCAGGCGTTTTGGCTTTTTCTTACAACTTACAGCTCATTTGCTGCAGACAGAATATCAAAAGCAAGGTCCGTGAGGTGGAAACATCCGGGACCTCCTCCAAGTATGCCTCCGATATCTTTTTTCTTTTTGAAAGTATTTATATTTTTCCCGATGAACAGATCTGAACGTGTATGGGACATTTCAAAGCATTGTTTATGAGGTGCCCTGTGTGTTTCCATATCGAAGCTTTTTATAATGCCGGTGGCAGAGCTCCAGGATATGCGCATGTACATTTCATGGAAGCAGTCCTGAAATGTTCCGGAAGCGGTAACCGTATCTCCGTCTCCTTCCTGAATCAGAGTCCATGTCTTGTATTTGTTGTACATGTAGTCGGAACGGATATATTTATCTGCTCCAATATGAGCAGGCCATTCCTTCAGGGATGGAAAGTTTTCTTTCTTCTGATACGGTCTGCAGAAATCCAGTTTATCCGACTGCCAGAAGACCTCGTATGAATCCCTGTCTGCAAAACCTTTTTCCTTTGTAAGCCAGGTTTCAGCCTGACTTACTGCTCTGAGGCATTCCATAAAGAGTTCTTTTATATGCCCTTTGTCGTGCAGATCAGGAAGAGCTTTAAAGGCTGCAGTTCCGTCAAATCCTGCAGACCCTCCGATAAGTTCCGGCAGAGCTGCTTCTTTTCTGAAACCGTCAGGTGTTCTGAGAACACCGTAATGAGCTGCTGTGATCCTGCAGTCTGTTACTGTAGCTCCCAGAAGAACAGAGCATTCATAACATGAATCCAGAAAGGTTGCCCTTACTGTAATTATATCTCCTGTTCTGTCTGTGCGGTGGAAATAAGATCCCTGATTAAGAATTTTTACCATACTGTTCCTCTCTTTATTTCTGATGTGATCAGCTTTCTGAAGTCATTCCTGCAGACCTGAATTTTTTCTTTCTTCTTTTCTCTGCATAAGATGATTAATCTGTGCACGGAGATTTATCAGGTACGGTTTTTCCGGCTGTTTTGGAGACGGCATGTCGTCATACTGCATCTTTTTTATGATTTTCATAACATGATCAATGTCGCCGGCATATTCATCCATCAGTCTGTACACAAGAGGCGGGAAATTTTCCGTGTTTTTAATACCCTGTTTAAAGTATGCACTGATGGTTTCCCTTCCAGCAAAGAACAGTCTGTGGCTCTGGCACATTATTTCAGCAGGAATGAGAGACAGACGTTTAAGTGAGGCAAGGTACTGATCATAGCCTGAAACGAATTCCGGTATTACTTCTCCCAGGGCACTGTCCATGCTTCCGCAGGCTTCTCCTGCAATCAGAATCTTTTTTTCAGGGACATAAAAACTCATGTGGTCTTTGGTGTGTCCTGGAGTTTCCATGACCTGAACTGTCACATCACCCAGATCCACTGAGTCTCCTTCCTTCAGAATAATATCCACTGTAAAAGGCTGAAAATACGGTTCTCCCAGTTCTGCAGCCAGGTCCCCTACCATGGAAACAACTGTTCCGAATTCATCTCTGTTCAGCTTTGCAATAAAATTTACGGCATTCGGACGGCTGATTATTTCTGCTGCCTTTCCGGAAGCAGCTGTTTTAAGGGAAGGAAAGGCTTTTTTAAGGGCCGCTGCAGAACCGCAGTGATCCCAGTGCGCATGAGTGAGAAAAAGAATTTCAGGAGGTCTTTCTGCACACAGCTTTTTAAGAGCTTTAATATGAATCGGAGCCGTACAGCTTACGCCTGAATCAAAAAGGACGGTTTTATTTTTTCCCTTCAGAACGAAGACAGGAAATGTTTCAAGACCGGAGGCATAGAAATTTTCTGCCAGCTGCCCTGTTGTCTGGATAATACCCACAGCAAACCTCCTGCAGCAGTTTTTCTTTTAAATCACGACTCTGTGTCTGCAAGTTCTGCCCGTATTTCCTGGGTATCCAGAACATGACCAATGGTTTTCCAGGAAAAGCCTCTCTGGAGCAGAAATGCGGAAAGTTTTCTGTCAGGATTTTTTTTCCCTTTCAGAGTCCTGATTTTTTTTACAGCAGCATCTATTGCTTTGTCAAGTTCTATTTCATCTGTAAAATATGCAAGGGCTGCTGATGCCTGTTCTCTGGAAATGCCTTTTCTGGCAAGCTCTGCAGAGACCCGTCCTCTGCCAACAGCTCTGGTTTCGGTGCTCCTTTTTACATATGTTTCGGCAAAGGTGCTGTCATCGGTAATTTCATGTTTCCGTAGATATGCCAGAGCTGCTTCTGCAGATCTTCTGCTGAATTTTTTCCGTATCAGGTAGTCCATAATCTCCTTTTCAGAATGGTTCCCTGCAGCAAGATACCGGACTGCCTTTTTGAGGCAGGAAAAGTTTTCTGCTTCCGTTCTAAGCCTGTCTTCTGTTTCTCTGTCAGGAATAATTCCTGCTGTCAGATTCATGGCGTTTGCTGTTTTCAGGGAAACTTCAAAAAGTTCCCCTGTATCGGTTTTAACCAGAACGGAGCTGTCTTTATACTGTACTGTGATGATTTCCATATTGCGGGAAGGTAAAAAAAGAGGCTCCTGAGAGCCTCTTTTTTGTTTTTCGTTTTAACGTTTTGAGAACTGGAATTTTCTTCTGGCCTTTTTCTGCCCCGGTTTCTTTCTTTCTACTGCTCGTGCATCTCTTGTAAGGAAACCGCCTTCTTTCAGAGTCTTCTTGTTTCTTTCATCGAACTGAACAAGGCATCTTGCAATTCCCAGTCTTACTGCACCTGCCTGACCTGACCAGCCGCCTCCTGCAACAGTTGCGAAAACATCGTATGCTTCGCCCTGTCCCAGATGTTCAAGAGGCTGTTTAACTATAAGTTCAAGAGTCCCTCTTCTGAAGTATTCATTGATGGGCTGCTTGTTGATTTCAATTTTGCCGGAACCCGGAGCAAGCCATACTCTGGCAACTGAAGTCTTTCTTCTTCCTGTAGCATAAATTCTGTCTGCCATTTATAATCTCCTTCCTCTATTCCATGATTTCCGGTTTCTGAGCTGCATGAGGATGTTCAGATCCTGCATAAATCTTAAGATTGTTAAGAAGTGCTCTGCTCAGTCTGTTCTTTGGCATCATGCCTTTTACAGCATGTCTGATAACGAATGCTGGATCTTCAGACATTACTTTTTTAATGTTGGTAAATCTCTTACCGCCGGGATACTCAGTATGTTTGAAATATTCCTTATCCTGAGATTTGTTTCCTGTCAGAACAACTTTTTCTGCGTTGATAACGATAACGTTGTCTCCCATATCCATGTGGGGGGTAAATGTGGGCTTTGTTTTGCCTCTGAGGATCAGTGCAATGTCCGAAGCGAGACGGCCAAGAACCTTTCCATCTGCGTCAATGAGACGCCATTTTTTGTCGATTTCAGATGCCTTTATACTAAAGGTCTTCTGCAGATTACTCATTTGTAAGTCCTCTCTTCTAAGTTGGTAAATATACCGCCGAAAACAATTAGGAAAATGATTGGTTAGAGTATTACTTTATTAAGGGCTTTCTGTGTCAATACATTAATTGAATTTTTCCGGTTTTTTATTTTCCGGACTGTGCGGGAAAATAAAAAAAGCCTGCCTTATGGCAGGCTTTTTTTATGGACAGAGCCTGTTTTTACAGAGCTTTAAGGTTCTTTTCCAGAATATCCAGCTGTTCTGCCAGTTCTTTGGGCAGATGTTTTCCGAATTTCGGGTAATGATTTTCTCTTATGTCCTGAATTTCCTTGAGCCAGCCTTCCCTGTCAACAGAAGTGATTTTTGAAAGGTCACCCTTTTCCTTGTCTGTAAGACCGTCAGTGTTCAGGGCTCCTGCTTTAGGCATAATACCGATTGCAGTATCAACTCCGTTGTCCTTTCCGTTGCAGCGGTCAAAAATCCAGGCCAGAACTCTGGAGTTGTCTCCGTATCCGGGCCACATGAAACCGCCGTCTTCGTCCTTCCGGAACCAGTTTACATAGAAAATTTTAGGAAGTTTGTCCGGAGAGGCTTTCTTTCCAATACTGATCCAGTGCTGGAAATAGTCTCCCATGTTGTATCCGCAGAAAGGAAGCATTGCAAAGGGGTCTCTTCTTACCTTGCCGACCTGGTCGGATATTACGGCGGCTGTAACTTCGGAACCTACTATGGATCCAAGAAAAACGCCGTGGTTCCAGTCTCTGGCCTGATTGACCAGAGGAATGGTTGAAGGCCTTCTTCCGCCGAAAAGAATTGCGGAAATGGGAACTCCGGCTGGATCCTCCCATTCAGGAGCGATGCATGGACACTGGGAGGCCGGTGCAGTGAACCTTGCATTTGGGTGAGCAAATTCCTCGCCTTTGGGGGATTTGTCCTTCGGCAGAGCATCTCTTGTCTGACCTTTCCAGTCTACAAGTTTTCCCTTTGCAGGATAACCGATTCCTTCCCACCATATGTCTCCGTCTTCTGTAAGTGCACAGTTTGTAAAGATGGTGTTCCGGCTTGCTGAAGCCATTGCATTGTAGTTTGACTCCTCGGAAGTCCCCGGTGCAACGCCGAAGAAGCCTGCTTCCGGGTTGATGGCATAGAGTCTTCCGTCTTTGCCGAATTTCATCCAGGCAATATCATCCCCTATGGTTTCGATTTTCCATCCGTCAAGTTTGGAGATGAGCATTGCAAGGTTTGTTTTCCCGCAGGCTGAAGGGAAGGCTCCTGTTACATATTTTACTTCTCCCTGTGGATTTGTTATTTTAAGGATGAGCATGTGTTCGGCAAGCCATCCTTCCTGTTTTGCAAGATTTGTGGCTATACGGAGAGCAAAGCATTTTTTTCCAAGAAGGGCGTTTCCGCCGTATCCGGAACCATAGGACCATATAGTCTTTTCTTCCGGGAAATGGCTGATATATTTCTTATCCATATCAGCACAGGGCCAGATTCCTTTGTCTGTTTCTCCTTCTGCCAGAGGTTTTCCTACGGAATGGAGACATGGAACAAAATCTCCGTCCTTTCCTATTGCTTTAAGGACTTTTTCTCCGACACGGGTCATGATCATCATGTTGCAGACAACATATTCGGAGTCTGTGATTTCAATACCGTTCTTGGAGATGGGAGATCCAACAGGTCCCATGGAAAAAGGAATAACATACATGGTTCTTCCTTTCATGGATCCGGTATAAAGACCGGTCATGGTTTTCTTAAGTTCCACAGGATCAATCCAGTGGTTTGTGGGGCCTGCATCTTCTTCTTTCTTTGATGCAATAAAAGTCCTTTCTTCAACACGGGCAACATCAGAAGGCAGAGAACGGAACAGAAAACTGTTCTCCTTTTTTTTCAGAGGAATGGCCAGTCCGGCTTTAACAAGTTTTTCCATAAGTGTGTCGTAGTCTTTCTGTGAGCCGTCACAGATATGGATGCTGTCAGGTGTGCACATTTTCTGCACTTCCTGAATCCATTCCCTTATCTTTGGGTTTTCGATATCATTTATCTGCATATAGATCCTCAGTTTATTAATTTTTCAGCATATGTCAGATGCTGACTTTTATCTGAAAAAAAGTCAAACCTTTATTTGTTAAAGTTTCATGCATAAAATCTTCGGAGAGGAGTAAAATTTCTTGCAATACAGGACACATCAGACAGAATTACACTGATTATCAAAAAGGAGACAGGATTTATGCTTAATTTTTATCTGCCTGATTTTTTCTATCTGTTTAAACTGAATTTTTCAACCATTCAGTATATGAAAAAGAATCCTAAACTGTTCCGTGACAATATACAGATCAGAGCCGTGTACGGAGCTTTTCCTCCGTCAATATGGAATGGCGGGCGAACAATGTCCTTTGACTACGCTGACAGAAGCACCATTGCCACCACCATAAAACTGTTCAATGACATGGGGGTTGCTCTGAGATTTACTTTTACAAACACTCTGCTTAAGGAAGAGCATGTTCATGATACATTCTGCAACGAGTGTCTTAAGATGGCTGATAACGGCTTTAACGAAGTTCTGGCCAATGCCCCTGTTCTTGAGGAATACATCCGGAAAAATTATCCGAGGTACAGAATCATATCCTCCACTACAAAGGGAATAAAATCCATTGAAGGACTGAATGAGGAACTGAAAAAGTATCCCATAGTTGTGGCTGATTACACTCTGAACAACAAAGCGGAACTCTTTTCTGTTCCTGACAGGGACCGATGTGAAATTCTGCTGAACACCAACTGTGCGGACAACTGTACCTGCCGTCAGCAGCACTATAAGTTTCTTGCAAAACTTCAGCTGGGAGAAGAGGTAAATCCCTTTCACTGTCCTTATGAAAGGGATCATGATCTCACTCTTAATATGTATGATATCATGAAAAGGAACAAATCCTTTGTAACAGCAGAGGATCTCTATGAAAAATATGTTCCTGCCGGCTTTAAGGAATTTAAGATTGAAGGACGAAAACTGAATCAGTATGAAGTACTTGAATTCTATGTCTACTATCTTGTAAAGCCTGAATACAGGGACAAGGTCCGTGTTGATCTTACTTTTGCCATAACAAAGTAAAGGGAAATCAGGAAAAGGAACAGAATTTTCTGTTCAGGGGGAAAAATGAAAACAGTACCGGTTATTATGGCCGGAGGAGCCGGAACACGTCTGTGGCCCATGAGCCGTGAGGAAAAGCCAAAACAGTTTCTGAATCTTTCAGGAGAGGGAACCCTCCTGGAACAGACCTTAAAAAGACTTAAACCTCTGAATCCGGAGCAGTGTGTGATCGTAACATCCGGAAAATATAAAGACATGTCACTGAAGGCATCAGAAGCTGCCGGTGTAAAGGGAATGGTTCTGGCTGAGCCACGTCCCAGGAATACGGCAGCAGCCGTTCTTTATGCAGCTGTGTATCTGGACAGACTGTGTTCTGATTCAGTGATGATTGTTCTGCCTGCTGACCATCATATTAAAAACAGCAGAGTGTTTGCAGAAACCCTGTCCATGGCAGCGGAAGAAGCAGAAAAGGGCAGGCTTGTAACAATAGGCATTACGCCTTCCGGACCTGAAACCGGATATGGCTATATTAAAGCCGTTTCAGAGGGGAATGGGCCTGCTTTCCCTGTGGAAAGATTTGTGGAAAAACCGGATCTTAAAACTGCGGAGAAATATGTTGCTGCAGGGAACTATTTCTGGAATGCAGGGATTTTTGTATGGAAAACATCTGTCATTCTGGAAGCTTTCCGGAAGTACATGCCGGAAATGGCAGATTCCTTTGAAGTACTCCGTTCAATGTCCCCGGAACAGATTTCCTGCGAGGAAGGGGAGGCATGGGATGTTAAAGAGGATCTTTTCAGCAGAACTGAATCCATCAGCATTGACTATGCCATTATGGAAAAGGCAGACAATACTGCGGTGATTCCTGCAGATTTCGGCTGGGCTGATCTGGGAAGCTGGAAATCCATTGATGATATTCTGAAAGCGGATGATTCCGGGAACAGAAGTCCTTCTCCGGAAAATGCTGTTTTTGTAAACACGGAGAACAGCTCGGTTTTTTCCGAAGGAATGACAATAGCCCTTGTTGGTCTGAAAAATGTTACTGCTGTTCAGGCTGGAAATAATATTCTTCTTATTAACAAGGACTGTTCCCAGGATGTGCGGGCTGTGACTGATATCCTTAAGGCAGGAAGAACCGGAAGCAGGAAAAGCTGAAGACTTCTGAAAGAAAAGACTCGGAGCTCTGCATATAAAATATAAAGATCTGTCTGAACAGATCAGAAAATGATAATTCTTGACAAAATTATTTTTTTTAGCTTTCTGTCAGCAACGGGGCTATAGCTCAGCTGGAAGAGCGCTGGAATCGCACTCCAGAGGCCGGGGGTTCGATTCCCCTTAGCTCCAACATTAAAAGATTATCCGAACCATAGACCTGTCGGTCAAGGGGCTTTTTTGTTCATTGAAGATATCGTCCTGCAGCCGTCTCTCCTTTTCACAGCGTTATTAATTAGTTTTTGTTTTCTCTTTCGTTTTCTCGATCTTTCTATCCGCATAAAGAACTACGTCCTTGATGACCAGCTTTTGCACGGCAGAAATCAATGTTTCCATTGAGTCATAATCAAGCTTGCCGTTTTTCGTCGGAAGCATAATATCAAGAGCATCGGCATCTTTCGCATAGAAGTTGTGACCGTAGTCAAATTTCCCGGTGTGTGCCGCTTTGTGAATAGCTGATGTCAGAAAGATAGATGCCTTCATCGGAACCGCTTCAGTATGCACCACTGCCACATGATCGTCAGCACCATATCTGTAATTTCGATACTTTGCAGAACCGAACATATCAATGGTTGTCGTGTTCTTTTCAAAGACTTCTACATTGTTGCTGATATATGCAGAAATGCCCTCAGCCGCTTCACCTGCGGTTACAAATGGGAGTGTGCCGGAAATGCGGTCATCGCCTTTCAGCCGTTTTCCGCGTGTCGATTTACCAAAAAGCTTTTCAAGATTATAGATATCCCATTTCAGCGACTGTTAGTTTTTAAGAGCCTTTTCCTCATCACTGGATAATTCGTAATTATCCAGTCCGCTTACCGTTAGGTAAGCGGACAGCTCCGCTACACGCTCCGCTTCCAGCTCCGCTACAAAGGATTCCATAAAATCAAAGTCGATGTTGCCATCGCTGACAGGTAGCTTTATTGTTTTTTCTTTAATTTTATCCCAAGTGCATATATTATCAAATCCGAAAATATAACATATATACCGTAAAGCGCTTGAAATGAATAAACCTTTTCTATCGTTAAGGATAAAACTTTTTGGAGTCAATGAAAACACTCGTGCGTGTGTTACCATTTTATAATTAAAATTACGATAAAAAGATGCTCCAAACATATCAACAGTTATTGTTCCAGCTTGAAAAACTTTTGCAGCGACATCAGTTTTTCCAAGTATACCATTGTTTGCCAGTCCTGAAGTTATGACATATTCTCCCAAGCCGTTAATATGTTCTTTTTGTATATCATAATCACCATTACTACTCTCAAATAGCTCGCCGAGCTTATATTCGCCCCACTTAACAGTCCTCAACTTTTCGTTAAGTGAGGCATTCATTTTCCCAGGCGGTCATCCTCCGTGCTCTGATTCTTCAAGAGATTTGATACTTCCCACGCCAAATAATCGCTGACCGTTTTCTTGAAATCGTCCAGCGTCGGTCTTGTATCTATTGGTGCTGTCTGATTCCAGTCTGCGCCGTTTTCGGGATCGATCTTGCCTTCGTAGTATTCTTTTTCGGTAAAAATACTTAACTTGGATTTGCCGAAGCGTACCAAATCCACAAGCTCGGCATAGCGTTCCTTTGCGTGATCGGTGTCCCGCAGATTGCAGCTTGCCTTTTTCCGGTTTGTTCTCGTATATCCGTCAACAGAAAAATCAATGAATTTTACGGTATCGTCTTTCTGATGTGCTTCTCCGACACGGAAAACATATACATTCGTCTGGACGCTGGACTTCCCGATAAAAAGGTCAATCGGCATCTTGATACTGGCAAGCAAGGTGCTGTGTTTCAGAATCTTTTTGTTATATTCGGTTGCCTTACCACTGCCGGCGGACTTCTGAATAATGATGGCAGCATAGCCCTTGCTCATCATCGACAACGCTCTTTCAACGAAAATCATACCGTTGCCGGGTGCGGAATACGGCGGATTCAGAACAAACGCATCTGCCGGGAACTTTTTATCCGTCTTGTCAAAACCATAGTTCCCGTCAAATTTTTCCAGAGAGTCTTTGTTAAGAATGTTTGAGCTGCCGTCGCCCATCAGAATCATATTGAGGATAGCAAGCATATAAACTTCCGAAAGAATTTCAAGGCCTAGCAGCTGATTCGCTTTGATTTCAGCGGACTTCTTATAATACTGATCCGGCGATTTGATCTTCTCCTTGGCATCGTTCAGCATTTCGTTCATAGATGCAACAAGAAGTCCCGCAGAACCGGTCGCAAAGTCCCACACATAAGAATCTTTGTTTACTCTTGCGAGCCGCGCCAAAAGAGTTGCGACATAAGAGGGCGTCAGAACAACGTCATTGAGCTTGTCCTGCGAGAAGCCGAGCCAGCTATACATTTCATTGAACAGTTTCCCGGTAAAATCGGTGCTTAGACCGATTTTATAGTAAATGCCGAGATCGTCGATGATTTTTGTAAATACCCGTTTGAGCTGGCTTTCTCCGTTTTCAACCTTGTTGATATTATCGGTTGTCAGCGTATTCTGAAAATTCCGGACAATTAAATCACGCTTTTCCTGCGGCAATTGTTTTTCATTCAAAAACGCCTTGATTTTACGTAGGATAATATCTCCGTCTCGATTATCATTTTCAGTTGAAGATTTCAGCTCAGACTTTTCAAGTGCAGCAACTTTTCCGGGAACTCCGAGCGTTGCAATGATAGATGCTGCGACAAGATATACGCGGTCACGTTCGCTTAAGCCTTTTTCATTCTGATAAATATCATTATTCAGTTTTACAAGACTTGCGTTGATTTCCTGCTCACGATGTTCTCTGAGTTTTTCGATTTCTTCCTGCGAAAGCTGAAGCTGCTTTACCTTCTCAATAAAACTGTCAAAGTTGCTCTTTTTTAGGAACGAAAAATCGGTGTAATCACCAACCTTCTGACCGATACCGAAATTGCTCTTGGAAACATAGTATACGCCGATTTCATATTCAAGTTCTCCGACATCATTTTTATAGCCGGTCATACCAACGGCGATAATTTCTGTATAGCTGGTGTAATGCAGAAGCGCATTTGCATAATGGACGGCACCATTTACGGCATAAGAATTGATATTCTTTAAATCAGGCTGATTCTTGGCATTCTTATTAGCGACTTTACCATCCGCATCGAGCATAACGAGTTTGTCTCTATATCCTTTATATTCAATTAAAATCGGATAGTTAACCAAGTTTTTATCCTGCAAAAGCAATTTTGCATCAGGACGGTTTCCGCCGACACCGCCGTTCTTGGAATAATAATCGTTGAGTGCCTGATCTATTTCTGCATTTAATGATTCCTGTTCAAGTTTATAATCGAGTTTATATGATTTCATCCAGCCGTTTGCGAGATCGGCAATGTTTGGTTCGATAGATTGAATTTTAGCCATTGTTATTTCCCTCCTTGTGTCCAGCTAC
>JAZRYV010000283.1:0-1701 GCA_045600925.1 Spirochaetota bacterium | reverse complement strand
ATTGATTTTCTCGGGGATATTTTTGAAGAATTTTCTGCTGTCACCCATATGTACATTGTACTATGAATTCAAGGGTGGCTCAAACAGAAAAGTCCACACCTTTGTTCAAGAAAACAACGCCTAACTCAAAATTAGACGTTGCTGCTAGGATTAACTTCTGCACTCAAGCTTTTAACTAAATTCGGCACTTTGCTATTTTGCCGAATTACATTGAAATTACATGCCGTAGCAGTTTCTGATCCGTGCCACTGTTTCTGCATAGGATATCCCTCTGAGTCCCAGGGATTTCATGTCCGCCGGAACCGATTCTGTTTCTTCCAGATACTTTTGCACATCAGCTCTGATTTCACCACTGACAGAAAGAGTTGTGGCTGCATCCATTACAGAAGCAAGTCTTATTACATCATTTCTATGTTTCTTTATATCTCTGCTGTCAATTCTTTCTCCTGAAGTTTTCCTTGCAGTCAGGTCAACCCAGGCTTTCATCTTAAACAGAATAAGATATTCAATATCAAGAACCGTCATTCCGTCAATGGTTATCATTCCATTCCGAATCAGCTCATAATACTCTTTGTCAAGCAGTATCGCCGACAGACTGATTACATCATCGCTCACATGTATCGGCCCCAGGTTCCGGTCAATAGTATCCAAATAGTCCGGTTTCCTGCTGAACAGCTCTATCATTACAGGAAAGGATCTGTCTTCCGGTGATTCAAATCTGTAAAACTGATTTTCCGCAGTTCCTTTCTTAATGTGCCTGTATCCGCCGTCTTTTATAAACGAAATAAACTGACGCACAAAATTCTCGTCAAGAGCTTCCATCACTAAAACAATGTCCAGATCTTTTGTTACCCGGAAATCAACATCCCTGGTTCCAAGTATGATATCGCAGGCTGTTCCGCCTATAAAGACATACTGTCCTGCGTAATCAGAGAAATATTCCCTGAATTTTTCTATTCCCTTTACCATTTATCGTCCTCACTTTCATACCAGTCATATTTATCCATCAGTTCATCAGCAGCCATTTCTATTCTCTCATCCTTCTCGGATAATCCAAGTATCAGAGTGACAGGGTCTACAAAATGATTTCTGCTCAGCTTTTCAACATCGTATTTCATCAGCTGGACTGCAGAGAGTTTTTCCTCAGCCGCCTGCTCTTCCGTTACCAGATAATCATCCAGTCTGCTTCTGTATCTGTTCCACAGCGCATAATGTTTCTGAACAGGTTCTCCCAGCATGGTCTGCGCTGACAATGCGCTCAGATCACCTGTCACACTTCCTACAGCTTCAGGCATAGAGCTTACATATACAGTATCTCTTACCGGATTATCCAGATAGGCTCTGCCTTCCTCGTAGAAATCTTTACGCGCCTCCCTTTCAAACACTTTCTTTCTGCCGGTTTTCCCCTCAGTTTTGTGAGACAGCAGACCAAGTTCTTCCAGCTCAGCCAGTCCTCTCTGGGCTGACATTTTCGAAATATCCAAAGCGGCTTCCAGTTCTTCCATTGTAAATCTGTCTGATTCAGAATACAGAATGTACAGAAAAATCAATTGGGTGGAAGGCGAAAATTTTCTTATTGCTTTATGTTCTCTTTTCTTTTCCGTTTTTATCATCATGATAAGAAAAGGAATGCTGATCTGCTTTCCCGGGATAACAAATGCCATTCTGTCCGAAAGCATCTTCTTGACCATGTACGGAGTT
>JAZRYV010000282.1:0-1027 GCA_045600925.1 Spirochaetota bacterium | reverse complement strand
CCCGCCTCACTTTCCTGTTCTGAACTGTATCTGAATATCACGCATACTGAAATAAGAACGATCAGCATAACGGATATCATCAGTTCCGCATACGTGCTGTTTATATTTCTGAAAACAATACCGCCGGAAGTGATCAGCGCTGCCGAGACCAGAGACGGATATCCTGCATATTTCCTGAGGAACACTGATGAAGCGGCTGTGCACACGGAAATGCACACCACTGCAGCAAGCATATAAATGCCTATGAAAAATGCATCTGAACGCTGAACACTGAACGGACCTGAAAAAGAACATATCTCAAAAAACGGATGATCTGATATCTGTGAGACCTCACCTAAAAGTGCAGCTCCGAGAACAGAGATCAGAACCGTATAGGTCAGTCCTGAGACCAGAAATATCCGTATTCCCTTCCATCTTTCCCTGTCTGAAAAAAGTGACAGTGCCAGAACAGACGGAAGTTCAGTACTTTCCGCAAGATCTCTGACTGCATATCCTGCCGTACTGTTTTTTCCGGCTGAAGATAAAATATATTCCGGTACGGCATGACTGATACTTGTCACTGCTAAAACAACAGTAAAAAAGACAAGAAGACCTGCCGTTACTGCCGCAGCTCTTCCGGACACCTTTATTTCACGTCCTCCGCAGTATACTGCAGCAAGTCCGGCAGGAAGAAGAAGCCACAGGCTGTCATAAGGAATAAACCTTTCCGCTTCAGATACCACGGCAAGTTTTCTTAATATGCAGATCCCTGAAAAAATAAAACATACTGAAAAAACAATACCTGTCTTTCCGAAGCTTTCAGCCGAAATGTCATTTTTACCGCATAAATAAACAAATGGGATCAGTACTGCTGCCTGTACCGCAGCGGATACAGCCAGTCCTGCGATCTGTGAAAGCGAGTATCCTGATGAAGACGAAAAAAATGACAATACCCTGAAAGTAAAAAGAACAGCACACAGCTGTCCGGTGGTTAAACGCATAACAATTTATCCTTTCTCTTTAAGTTTTTCAACAGTAAAGCAGCCAT
>JAZRYV010000281.1:0-4325 GCA_045600925.1 Spirochaetota bacterium | reverse complement strand
ACTTGCCGGCTACGACAAATTTGATCTGACCACAAAACGCAGATACGAAAAGGAACTGAGGGAAGCCTACGGGGAAGCAATTTTCCTGGGGGAAAACAAGTTTCTCTATGATCTGGCAGGACGGCCTGTTATTCAGTGGGTCATGGATGCAGTCTGCGGAGCAGAGAAGGACGGGAAGCCTCTGTACGAAGAAATATTCATATACAACGATATTGAAACTCTTTCAAAGGCGGTGGATCTTTCCGCATATCCCCGGGTGACTGCAAGACAGATGACTGAATCTGTAGGCGGCCACTTAAAGGATTTTTACAGTCTGATGGCACCGGGTGACAGAACGGACATTTTTTTCGGGGATACTCCCCGTATTACATCTGAAGATGTGGAATATATATACGAAGAGTTTTCCGGAATTCTTGGAAACAGGAAGGACTGCCGGGGAAACCCGATCCACAACATCTACAGTCTGGTGGAATTCGGAGACATGCAGGACAACTGGCTGCCTCACCGCATAAAGTACATAAGGCGGGGACCGAATAAGGGAAAGCTGAAGAGCTATATAGGCTTTGAAAAATTTCAGGCAAGGATCGGCAATGCCGGTTCCATAGAAAAGCATCCCGGAAACGATGTTCTGGTGGAGAACAGAGTGCTGAATTTTCTGTACAACCTGAGGAAAGCTCTTTCTCCCAGTATTTTTTCAAAAATCATGTATCATCTGTGGAAGGGAAAAAAATTCGGCCTTATTAAACAGATAAAGAACAGGTGCATTGATCCGGATGAATTTTATCTTACTGCCATTGATATTGTTGAAATGCTTTACAGAGTAAAAATCGGGCCCTACGGCGGATATCTGTACCGCATAAAGAAGAATGCATCCCGCTGGGAAAATGATGTGGACAGTCCGGAGGATCTTCTGGCTCTCCGTGAAAAGTTCCGTGAAACAGGAATCTGCTGATTTCTGACTGCATAAAAAATTTTTTTCTTAAGGACCTGTCTGTCCGATAATTCAGATACGCAGGTCTCTGCCTGGCAGAGACCGGAATGCAGCATGCTGCCGCGGCAGGGGCTGCCATAAGAGAGGTCTGAATGAAAAAAATCCCTGAATTCCATATAATTCTTCATAAAATATTTAAAGCATCTGCTGCCCGCAACAGGGCTGCCGCAGCATTGATTCTGCTGTGCTGTGCAGCTCCTGCATGGGCAGGAACTGCACAGCAGGAGCCCCGGCTTGTATGGTGGCAGGATTATGAGGCAAAGCTTAAGCAGGAAAGGCAGATGATGGCCGGTTCACCGGCTGCTGCCGGGGCTCTGGACAGGGAACTGGCCTCCGCAGCAAAGGTAATTTCCGTGTGGAAGGCCGCCGGAGAAAATCCTGAGTCCCTGATTACGGATGAGGATGAACTGACAGAAGCCTCCCTGGAAAAACAGATCCGGAAATTCAGATACATTCCTGCCGCTGAGGCTGCAGGAACTCTTCTGTCCGGCGGCCCGGCGGACCGGGAATTTGTCCGGGGACTGGTGGAAAAGGAACTGAATTCCATGATTACGGAGGCCTTTACCGGCGACAGAAAAGGCCTGGCTGATGCCATCCTTGCAGAGGACATATCTTCCGCAGAGTGGCAGGCCATGGAAAAGGAAGTCTGGCCTGAGCAGGTCAGGGCAGCCTGGTCTGCATACACCGGGAAACTGGAGACTGCAGTGTCATCAGCCCTTAAGTCAAAGGATCATCCTGTATGGAAAACATCTCTTCAGCCGGAACGGGATGCTCTTATTAAAAAGGAATTCCTGTCTGCCGCAGAAAAAATATCCTTTTCCTCCTGTTTCGGTTCTCTGGAGGGACTGGCGGAAAAAACCAGAACCTGGCATGAAATAAGGGAAAGGACAGAACGGGATTTCCGCATGTACAGCATGATCCTGAATAAAAATCCCATGGGAAAGAGACTTCCTGTGCCCAGACTCCGCTACTATAAACAGCAGCTGTCCGCCTTTGACATGCTCATGTTCCCGGAAGAGAAGGCTGTCTCCGGTCCGTCTTTTACACCGGACCCGGGAACAGATGAAAAGGGAATTTTTAAACTGCCTGTTCCTTCCATGCCGGATCCGGACCGGATAAGGACAGGGCTGGATGAGCTCCGGCGTACTGGTCTTAAACGGATCAGTTCAGCCTGCGAAGAGGGATATCTGAAGGCTCTTGACAGGGAGATGACAGCCCTGATACGGAAGGAATGCGGACCTGCCAGAAAGGTCTTTGACTACGGTCATGTGCTGCTGTCAAAAAAGAAAAAAGAAATCAGTGATGCCCTTAACGGGAAGACCTTTGTGGAAGGGGAAGCTGAGCTGGACAGAATTTCCGGGGAGGCTGATGACTACAGACGCAGGTCCATGGACTTTCTGAGGGAAACAGAGGCGTGCCTTAAACCTTCCCCGGGGGCAGTGGAAAATATTTTTGAAAGCGGTCTTTCCTTCGGCAGGAAAAGGGCTGACTTTGCAGCAGAGCTGGCCCGGATGGCTGCAGACTGCCGTCTGGCAGATGAAGAAAAAAAACAGCAGGATAAACTGCTTAAAAAGCTCATTGCATATACTGCCTCTCTTGAGGAATGGGGAATTCCGGATAACAGGTTCCTTCATGCTGCCGGCCGTGATGGTGCGGGAAAACTGAAAAAAGCAGGCAGTGAATACAGAGGGGAAATCCGTGCAGTACGGGGCTCCATGCCTGCGGAAAGCGGAGCTGCCATGCCAGGGGATGCATCAAAGCGGGCTTCCCTGACTGCTGCTGAATATGAGCTGATGGAGATATGGAACAGTCTGGATGACTGGTCTTCTGTTATAACAAAGACTGACTATGACAGAGGCGCCTTTGAAAGATACGGAGAGACATACAGCAGACTGGCTGATGATGCCGCATCCGGGAACCTGACTCCGGAACTTAAAAAAGTTCTGGAAAAGGGATCTCTTTTTGATGCTGTCCGTGACTTTGATCCTGTAAAGGTATCTGCAGCATCGGAAGAAAGAAAATTCTGCCGGGCAAAGATCAGAGCTCTGTCCGGCCGGCTCCGGGCTGTAAGCAGATGGCACAGGCGTGCAGGCCGGCCTGTGGAATATTTTCCGGATGAACAGGAACTGGCTGCTGCAGAGGCTGCAGCCCTAAAGGAACCTTCCGTCAGAGCCGGTTCCCATATAATGACAGGTGAAAATTTTAAAAATACAGACAAAAAGGCTGCGGCTGAACTTCGCCGGACTGCGGACTCTGCACTGTGGAGACAGCCTGCAGAGGTCAGCGTTCAGGCAGGAATAAATGAGCAGACCGTATCTGCAGAGGGACTGACTGTTAAAATGAGCATTCCTGCAGGCTGGACCCGGGCTGAAAAGGTGTCCTCATTTGACGGCACTGCTGCTGTTTTTTACAGCCCGGACGGAAAGGCCAGATTCCGTGTAGTGATTCTTGACACGGAGGAGGATGCAGACAGCGTTGGCTGGAGCATGGCAGGTGCAGGAGGAATGGCCCCTCTTTCCGGCAGGAGAGGAAGTTCAGGTGCAGGGGATTATTTTTACTGCTCCGGCCGCAGCAGCAGGACAGTCCGGGAAGTGTACGTTTTTAAGGCCGGGAACAGAACAGCGGTTCTGGAAGGGGAAACGGACAGGGCCAGGTACAGCCTTTTTACAGCAAAGCTGGGGAAGGTGGCTGATACTGTAAGGACAGCGGAGTAAAATCGGCATGATTCTGTTAATCCATAAGTTTTTTTTTGCACTCTGGAATTAAGGAAATGCTGATTAATCATATTTATGATAATTCTGTTTCAGCATTTTCGTGAAAGGAAAACGGATCCGGATAAGTTTTTGTGACGCAGCTGCTGTGACTGAACATGGGGAGATGTCCTTATGAACATAGACAGGGAAATCTCCCCATGCAGAATATGCTACAGTTTCATAGCCTCAATTTCTTTCAGAGACAGTCCTGTGGATTTTGCAATAACTGAAACAGAAACACCTTCTTTTAAAAGATTTCTTGCTGTCTCAGTTTTTGCCTTTGTTTCACCTATATAAATACCGCGTTTTTCTCCCTGTTTTTCTCCAAGAGAAATTCCTTCATTTCTGCCTTCTTCACGGCCTTCGGCCAGACCTTCAGCTTTGCCTTCGGCTCTTCCTTCAGCTCTGCCTTCAGCTCTTCCTTCGGCCCGGGCTTCTTCCCTTGCCTCTGCCATGTCTGTTTCCATCAGAACCCTGACTCCCTCTTCCAGTGTCATGTATTCGTTCCCCCAGTGTTCATTCTGCCTTGCCTGCTGCACCTTCTCGTCTATTTCCCTGGCAAGCCTGCTTTTCCCAGGATC
>JAZRYV010000280.1:0-2534 GCA_045600925.1 Spirochaetota bacterium | reverse complement strand
TGTTTCTGCTCCGCATTCAGACAGCCATTTTGAAATCTTTTTCTGGACAGAAGTGCCTGCAAGACTGCCTGAGTGTATGTTTATGGAGACATTTCCTATGCTGTTCTGAATTACATGGAAAATTCTGTATGCCCTGAGTTCATAGCTGCATTCAGCAGAAAGAACTCCTGACATGGAAAAGGAACTGTTCAGGTCGGAAGAAAGATCTGCAAGTCTGAATCCTTTTACGCCTGCTTTTACCGTAACAGAGGGATAATCTCTGTCGAACATGCACTGTGTATTGAAGAAATATGTTCCGTTGTAGCCTTTAAGAGAAAAATCATCAGTCTTTATGACTCCCTTTGCAAGGGAAAGATCTGTTCTAAAGTCTGTAAGAAATGCTCTGTCCGAAAAGAAAATTTTATCTGCCGCCCAGTGGAATTTTACTGTGTTATTGTTTACCGGAACGCTTACCGGTTTCTGGAAGAAAAAGATTTCATCATATCCTGTTTCTCCGTCTGCATAGGCTTCTTTTAATACAAAATCAGAACCAAGTTTGAAAAGTTCAGCAGGAACTGCAGCGTTCATTTTTTTTGAATAAACAGTGATGTCAGTTTCAGTTTTTAAAGGAATGTAATTCTGAACTGTGGAAGTTACTGCTGTTCTGAAGTCCGAACCATTTGTTTCAAAATATGATTCTGCCTTAAGTTTCCTGTCTTTGAGATCAATCCACATGCTTCCTTTTGCCAGATCCCAGGGAGAGTCAGCTGACACTGTAAAATCACGGAGCATGCCGGATACGGTGACAGTGCTGTTCCTGTCATCTTTATAGTCAAGGAACACTTCTCCGTTTCCGGAAAAGCATCCTGTAAATGACATGTCCCTGAACGGAGTAAAGTATCCGGAAAGGGCAGTGATGTCAGCCTTTCCTGTATTAAAAGAAATAAAAAGAGACTTCTGTTTTCCTGTATCCTTTCTGTTCATTTTAAGAGAAAGTTCAAGGTTTTCATCTGCCAGATATGCCTGTTTTACAGTAAAGTTTTCGCTGTCGGAAGATGCATCAATTTTCAGTTTAATGCTGTCTCCGTTAAGAATGCGGTTCCCGTTTTCTGTTACGTGCAGATCTGCAACAGATGCAAAACCTGAAACGGAAAAAACTTCCCTGTTTTTTATGCTTACAGTAGAGGAGAGCGTTCCGGAAAGAGATATTTTACGTGAAAGACAGTCCTTCAGATGAAGTTCCATGCAGGAAATATTCAGATTCTTTGTTCTGATTTTATGCTCTGATGAACCGGTATTTTCGAAAAGAGTACCTCTGGCTTCAATGTATCCTTCTCCGGAAGATGTTCCCGGTAGAATATATCCGCTGAAGTCATATTTAATGCTGCCGCCTGACCGTGTAAAGGATGCATTCGCGTCTCTGCAGACAAGACTGATTTTATCGTCTTTAAAATATTCCGTGTATGTAATATATGAATCAACAAACCTGAATGTCAGCTTTTCCTGATTTACTTTTTCAAGCTCCTGAAGTTCTTCAGGGAGTTCCAGAAAATACCGGAAATTCTCTTTGTATGTTTTTCCGTAGCTTTTCAGCAGGGACAGTGTGGTTCCGGTGAATGTGATTTCGTTTATCTGTATTCGTCCGCTGAGCAGTTTGATGAAATCCAGATGAAAACAGGCTTCATCGGCTTTAATAAGACTTCTGTTGTCATTGAAATCGCTTCCTGCAGAAAGATTGAAACGCGTTACCCTTACATTTCCCAGCATGGATATGTCTGCATTTTCAAATGTTACAGCCCTTCTGAGATTTGTACTGCAGAAGTTCAGCACAAGATTTTTGAGTTCATTTCCCTGAAAAAGGCCGCTGATGACCAGATTAATATATATGAGAGATGCTGAAAGAAGGACTGCAGCTGCAGCTGCAGTAATGATAACTGTTTTTTTCTTCAGAAAAGATTTCATGTTCAGGAATATGGCCGTCTGCTGAGCAGACGGCCTCTGTTTTATTTTGCAGCTTTAAGCTTTGCCTTAAGGGCAGCTTCTTTAAAATTTTTTGCAAATGTAAATTTAGGAACTTTTGTAGCCGGTTTTGCCTTGATTTCCATAGGTTCCCCTGTGGCAGGATTCCTTCCGGTTCTCTTCTTTGTGGCAGGTTTTACTTTTATTGAAAGTTTACCGAAGCTGCCTACCGGTACACGTTCTCCTTTGAGAACTCCTGCATTGATAACGTCAAAAACATCTGCAATAATTTCTTTTGCCTGTTTCTTTGTGAGTCCGTTTTTCTCTGCGACAAAATCAGTCATAGTGGAAAGTGTGAACTTTTCAGGATATTTGATCTTGGCAGATGTTGTTTCTTTCTTTGCAGCCATAATGACTCCTGTAAAAATTAGATAAGATAGAGGCTTTACTGATGTGACATAATAAATACTGAAAAATGTCAATATAAAATCGAATGCATGTCAAAAAAACTTGACTAAGTACCGTAAAATACTGGAAATCCGTTATATTTCGGAGGTGAAAATGCTTACAGGAAGACAGAAAGTTTTTCTAAGGGG
>JAZRYV010000279.1:0-12352 GCA_045600925.1 Spirochaetota bacterium | reverse complement strand
ATAAGCCCCCGTTTGCCTCCGGAAACATTGAATGTCTGGCTCTGGATGAAGGCGCTGCTTTTCCTGCGCATGAGCCGTATGTATTCGGTAAGTGTTCCAAGGGCAATGGTGCTCCTTCCACGCCTTTCCTTTTTATATTTTGTACCGTCACTGACAGCAGGAAGCAGCAGTTCCGGGAATTCCTCAAGAATCTTGTTTGTATACTGACCTTTTTTAAATTCAGGATGCCGGACAATGGTGAGCAGCTGTTTTATGTTTGTATGAAGCCCCCGTATATAGATTTCCTGAAGGGCTCTTTCAAGTCTGATGATTGCCTCATCCCTGCTGGAACCGTATGCAATGACCTTGCCGATCATTGCATCATAGACAGAAGCAACCCGGTCCTGAGCTGCGAAGCCGAAATCACATCTTACACCGTTAAATGTAGGAAGAACCACTTCTGTAATAAGACCGGGGGAAGGAGTATATCCGTTGGACGGATCCTCTGCATAGACACGGCACTCAATTGCGTGGCAGGGAGGCCTTAATCTGTTCCTTAAAGTTTCTTCAATGGGAATATCCTTTTCCCGGCCGTCAAAAAGTGCAATCTGCCAGCGCACCAGGTCTATTCCAAGGGACTGCTCAGTTACAGCATATTCCACCTGAAGCCGAGTATTAACTTCCAGAAAACCGAAGGATCCTGCAGCAGGATCGAAAAGGTATTCAACAGTTCCTGCACCGCCTCCGTCTGCATAGCCTGAAATTTTTGCAATGATCTGAGCCTGTGCCAGCATTGAAAGGGCTGTGGAATCATCAACCAGAAACTGGGCACTTTCCTCAATGATCTTCTGATGTCTGCGCTGAACAGCACATTTCCTGAGACCTATGGCATAGCCGTTGAAAATCTGAACTTCTATATGAACCGGACGCTCAACCATCTTTTCCACAAAAAATCTTGTGTCATTAAACAGGGACTTCCCGACACGCTGAACATCCTCCACTGCCGTACGCAGTTCATCATCCGTTCTGCACGGAATAATTCCGCGGCCTCCGCCTCCGGCTGAAAGCTTTACCATAACAGGATAGCCGGTCCTGTGGGCAGCCTCAAGTCCCTCTTCAACAGATTCAACATTGTCCGCACCTGCAAGAAGAGATATTCCATGGGATCTTGCAAGCATTCTTGCCCTGACCTTGTCGCCTATGCCTTCCATTACATCTGCAGATGGCCCCATAAAAATAATCTCCCGGCCGAAAAATTCCGATGCCTCATTTATTCGGCGGACAAAGGCAGGATTTTCGGAAAGAAAACCATAGCCTGGATATATGGCATTGGCACCGCTCATTATGGCTGCACTTATGATCACATCAACAGTGGAATAATTAATGGAATCCCCTATATGAACAACCTCACCGGCGAAGTCATACCAGGACTGGCCTATGTCCGGGTCAGTAATAACAGCTACAGAAGGGATTCCCTCTTCATGAAGGGCAAAGAAAAATCTCTTGGCTATTTCTCCCCTGTTTGCCACCAGAACTTTCTGAAGCCTGTGTTCACGGTTCAGGGAAGTTTTTCTGAAATCTTTTCTGTGTTCTGTAATGTTGGGATTCAGGATCTCCAGCTGAGCGAAAATTTCCTCCCAGTGTTCCATGTCCTTTTTTCTCTGTTCTTCAGTCATAAATCCCTCCCTAATCCGGAAGCTCTTTCTGAGCATGACATTTCAGATCTGCATGCCGTGAACGTGCATAACAGTAATTACAGTGCGTGCATTCAGAGATCTGTATTTTTTTCTTCTTAAGTTTCATAACAAAAAAAGGATCATGGATCAGAGCCCGTCCGGCAGATACTGCATCAAATCCCTCATTCAGGACTGCTTCTGCACCTTCCATGGAAACAACGCCTCCCTCATAGATCAGAGGGACTGACAGAGCCTGACGGAATCTGAGTGCCTTATCCAGAAAATAATTTTCCGTAAACTGAATATCCTTCATAAGCAGAGGAGCTGCCAGACTTAAGATTTTTTTCCGGAAAGGATTCTCATCAAATGAGGCCATGGTCCGTACAGGAGATTTTCCGCGAAGCATGAACATATCGGATCTGCCTGAAAAACCTGCAGAAAGTACAAGGCCGTGGACACCGGTTCCTGCAAGGATTCCGGCTGCAGTCAGAGCCTCATCAGCCTGCATGCCTTCTTTAAAGCCGTCCTCCATGTTTATGCACATAAAAACAGCCATGTTTCCTGCAGCCTTGAGAACCTCATCCACCACTATTCTGGCAAACACCAGCCTTTTCTCCAGAGTACCGCCGAATTCATCTTTTCTTAAATTTGTAAACGGGCATATAAACTGGCTGATGAGCTCTCCCTGCCCCGCCTGAATCTCCACTGCATCAAACCCTGCCTCCCCTGCCAGACCTGCTGCTTTTCCGAAATCAGCAGCAGTCTGCATGATTTCATCCCTGGTCATGCCTCTCACAAAAGAAGGATTCATGAAAGGCAGGGCCGGAGTCATGGAAGTAGAAGCAGATACAGGCATCTGACCGCAGAACTTCCTGACTGCCAGACTTCCCATGTGGGAAAGCTGAATTGAAACAGCAGCCTTTTCCTCATGAACGGCAGCAGCTGTTTTCTGCAGACCGGGCAGTATGTCAGGTGTCATTAAAAGCTGGTTACGGAATCCCAGCCCGATTTCCGAAACTGCGGCACATCCCAGAGTGGTCATTCCGGCTCCGCCGGCAGCAGTATTTTTATGGAATTCCAGCAGTTCCAGAGACGGATCATGGTCCGGACACAGATTTTCCATTACGGCAGATCCCAGAAACCTGTTCTTCAGCTTTAAGGGGCCGGTTTTAAAAGATGTAAAAAGTTTTGATCTCATATATATTTTCCGGATAAAAATCAGCACAGTCTAAACCGGAAGGACAGGCTCTGTCAATACATTCTCAGATGATTTTTTCCTTTCAGACACCCGGCAGTTATGACACTTGACAAATTTCCAGAAAAAAGGTTTCTGTCTGCATATAATCAGGGGAATGGGATCCGTGATAAGAAACAAAATCGCCAAATATGAAGAAATAAAACTCTATCCGAACTACAGAGAAAGCCTTCTGATAACCAGAGAGCCTCTGATTCTTGCCTCTTACTGCAGAGACATGAATTACAGGCCCGGAGCACCGAAAATTCTGGAACTTGGATGCGGGAAAGGAGAACACACCATTGACCAGGCTGTCATGAATCCTGAAGCTGACTGCACAGGCATTGACATAAAGGGAGCAAGACTCTGGACAGGCCTGAAAAATGCAGCAGAAAAAGGACTTGCCAATGCCTTCTTCCTTCGGATGCAGATTGACCATATTGATGCTTTTTTCCCTGAACACAGTATACGGGAAATATGGATTCCTTTCCCTGATCCTCGGTCCAAACAGCCCGGCAAAAACGAAAAACACAGGCTGGTAAGCCCTGTCTTTCTGGAAAGATACAGAAAAATTCTGGAACCAGGAGGAGTGATTCATCTTAAAACAGACCATGACGGTCTCTATGAATATGCACTGGATGTCATAAAAAATGCAGGCTGCAGAATTCTGAAACAGACTGATGACCTTTACGGTTCCGGTTTTTCAGGTCCTGCTTCAAGAGTTCAGACCACCTTTGAGAAACGGTATCTTGCAGAAGGAATCCGAATAAAGTATATCTGTTTTACATTTTAATTCATCCCTGAACCTGTGATCTGCCTCATATGACAGCAGATCTGACGCAGACACTGACCGGTTCTGCAGACTGCTTCGCACCTGCCATTATGTTTCCGGCTTCCACGGAACAGGGAAAGCGTACAAGAATATTCATTGACTAATAAATATCCGTAACTAAAAGGGAACGTAAAAGTCTCATTCTTACAGAAAACTGTCCTGAGAAGAATACAATGGAAAGAATATATTTAGACAACAACGCAACAACAATGATCGATCCTGCAGTAAAGGAGGCAATGGAGCCTTTCTTCTGTCAGATGTACGGGAATCCTAACTCACTTCACACCTTCGGAACAGAAGTTCATCCTTACATGAGAAAGGCACTGGACCAGCTGTATGAGGGAATCCATGCAGCAGATGAAGACGACATCATCATCAACAGCTGTGCCTGTGAAGGAAACAACACCGTCATTAAATCAGCCTGGTTCGACGGAGTCCTTAACACAGGGAAAAAACATTTTATCACAAGCACCATTGAACACCCTGCAGTATCCAATACATTTAAGTTTCTGGAAAGTCTTGGGGCAGAAGTCACATGGCTTAATGTTAACGAAGACGGAATTATAGATCCTGCAGAACTGAAAGCGGCCATTGATCCTGACAGAACAGGACTGGTATCCATTATGTGGGCCAATAATGAAACAGGGCTCATTAATCCTGTAAAAGAATACGGTGAGATCTGCAGGGAAAAGGGAGTGCCTCTTCATATAGATGCAGTTCAGGCTGTAGGAAAGATTCCGGTGGATGTTTCCTCTGTAATGGCTGATTTCGTCACATTCAGCGCCCATAAATTCCACGGTCCCAAGGGCATCGGAGGACTGTACATGCGGAAGGGGAATCACATCATTCCGCTGATCCACGGCGGGGAACAGATGGCAGGGCTCAGAGCAGGAACCATCAATACAGCCTTCTTCGTAGGCATGGGGCTGGCCATGGAGCTTGCTTCAAAGAATCTTGACTTCGAAGCAACACATGTTGCTGCTCTCAGAAACAGGCTGGAGGACGGTATTCTTGCCATTGATGACGTGGAAGTCATAGGGAAACGGGAGCTCCGCACTCCCAACACTATTCTTGCAAGCTTCAGAGGAGTAGAAGGAGAGGCCATGCTGTGGGATCTGAACAAAAGAGGAATTGCAGCATCCACAGGAAGTGCATGTTCATCAGAGTCGCTTCAGGCAAACCCCACCTTTGTGGCGATGGACATAAACAGGGATCTGGCCCACACAGGCATCCGGTTCAGCCTGTCCAGATTCACAACTGAACAGGAAATTGACTATGCAGTGGAGGCAGTTAAAGCCTCGGTGAAAAGATTAAGAAGCATATCTTCAACAAGCGACATGGAGTACATATAGGTAAAAATTATGGCAAAGAATGATCTTATTGGAGGAGCACTCTGGGAACAGTACTCTGAAAAAGTCAGCAGCAGAATGAACAACCCAAGATTTATGGGAGAGATTACACAGGCTCAGGCTGATGCAAAGGGAGCAAAGCTGATCGTTGCAGACTACGGAGCAGATGCATGCGGAGATGCAGTCCGTCTTTACTGGATGATAGATCCGGCAACAGATAAAATTATTGATGCAAAATACAAGAGTTTCGGCTGCGGAACTGCCATAGCCTCCAGCGATGTTATGGCTGAAATGTGCATAGGTCTTACAGTAGACGAAGCCATAAAAATCACAAACATTGACGTGGAACATCAGCTCCGTGACAATCCGGACACTCCTGCAGTTCCGCCACAGAAAATGCACTGTTCCGTCATGGCATATGACGTTATCAAAAAAGCTGCTTCCATGTACAAGAATGTGGACATGGAAAGCCTCAGCGATGAGGAAATGGTCTGTGAATGTGCACAGGTAACACTGAGTACAATAAAGGATGTTATCCGTGTAAACAATCTTACAACTGTGGAACAGATAACACAGTATACAAAGGCCGGAGCTTTCTGCAAATCCTGTATCCGGAAAGGAGGACACGAAGCCAGAAAGTATTATCTGGAAGATATCCTCCGTGAAACAAGAACAGAAATGGAAAGAGAAAAACTCAACGCGGGGCCTGAATTCAAAAAATTCTCCGATCTGACAATCATCCAGCGGCATGCTGCAGTACAGAAAGCCATACAGGAAAATATTCTTCCTGTTCTGAACAGTGACGGAGGAAGCATGGAAGTTGTGGACATGAAAGATGCAGGAGAAGGCATCACAGAAGTCTACATAAGATACAAGGGAGCCTGTGCAGGATGTGCAGCCAGCAGGACAGGAACCTATGAAACCATAAGCTCAACTCTTAAGGAAAAAGTTGACCAGTCCATAAGGGTTCACATCCTGTAATGAACAGATGTTCAGACAGAACAGGTTCTGTTAAACCGGATCTGAAAAAAACAGTTGATCAGCTGTGCAGGCCGGAATCGTACAGTCAGGTTTTTTTCAGATCTCATCATGAAGACACGCCCATGCCCTCCATGGAGAATCTGAAAAATGCACTTGAAATGCTCCGCTCCGTTATTTTCCCGGGCTGCGGTCACGCTGAGCTTCGTGAAGAAACTATGAGCTACTATGTTGGTTCCACACTGGATCAGTGCTTTTCTCTGCTCTCGGAGGAAGTCCGGCGCGGCTACTGTTTCGCCTGCATTCAGGAACAGAAACCCTGTTCCATGTGTGAAAAAAGTTCAGCTCGTGCAGTGAAGGAGCTGTTTGAAAGCCTTCCGGAAATACGGCATATGCTGTTTACTGATGTGCAGGCTGCATATGAAGGCGACCCCGCTGCGGAAAGCACAGGAGAAGTTATTTTTTCCTATCCAAGCATAAGAGCTCTGACAAATCACAGGATCGCCCACTCGCTGTATGTTTCCGGTGTGCCCATAATACCAAGACTGATCAGCGAAATGGCCCATTCGGAAACAGGAATAGATATTCACCCCGGAGCCTCAATAGGTGAAGGTTTCTTCATAGATCACGGAACAGGAACAGTAATCGGAGAGACTGCCATTATAGGCAGAAATGTCAGGATATACCAGGGCGTTACTCTTGGTGCAAAAAAATTTCCAAAAGACGAAAACGGAAATCCCATCAAAGGAATCGCAAGACATCCCATTGTGGAGGATGATGTTGTCATCTATGCAGGAGCAACTGTACTTGGCAGGATAACCATAGGAAAAGGTGCAGAGATCGGAGGAAATGTCTGGGTCACAAAGGATGTTCCCCCGGGAGAAACTGTCCGTCAGAAAAGAACAGAATAAATTATACAGCGGAGAAAGCAATGGAACTTATCAAAGGCATTCATTCATATATGTGGAGAGGAATATTCCAGAACAACAGCAACATGTATTTTTTTGATCCTCTCAGTCTTCTCATCGATCCGGGGACGAAACTGCTTTTCTCCTCCCAGACAGAAAGTCTGCAGGAGGACGGAATTTCCCTTGATCAGATAAAATATGTGTTCAGCACACACTGTCATCCGGATCATGTGGAAGCAGTCACTGAATTTGCAGACAGACCGGATGTAAAAACCGGCATGTTTGCAGATGAATTTGATTTCTACAAAGAACAGCATAAAAATCTGGAAAGGACCATAAAAAAAGAATTCGCAGATATTCACTGCAACACTGTTCTTACAGAAGGTCCCATGGAAATAAACGGTCATGTTATAGAAATCATTCATACTCCCGGCCATACTCCAGGCTCCATGAGCATCTACTGGCCGGAAAAGAAAGCTCTGGCCTGCGGAGATGTGCTGTTCGATCACAGCTTCGGGAAAAAACATCTGCCCGGAATAGACTATGAGCAGCTCTGTTCCAGTCTTGAAAGGCTTATGAAACTGGATGTGGAATATCTGCTGCCGGGACATGCAGGTGTTGTCATAGGAAAAAATCAGTCAATGGAGCGAATGAGAATAGCACTGGAAGACGATCAGCTGTTCATATAAGCATAAAAAAGCCTGCATCAGCAGGCTTTTTTCATAATATCCGGCCGGGCCGAAAGCAGGCAGGAATACCTGCCTTCTGCTAAAAATCAAAACTGTAGCCCTTAAGGCCAAGTTCCTTTTCCATTATTCTGATTTCCTTCTGAAGACTTTCCACTACAGGAACTCCCTTATCCTTTCTGTAAAGCCAGGTTTCATATTCCTTTTCTCCTGCAGTGTAGATTCTCTCTGCTCCTGGCATCTTCTTTGAAGCGCGGAGAGCACGGAGAATATCTCCTGTGGTTTTTTTGAACTTCTCAACTTCAGTAAAAGCACTTATATCTATGGCTATAAAGAAGTGTCCCAGATGATATGGAATCTTCTTTCCGTCTGCATCAAATCCGGACAGAGCCTTAAGGAAGCTTCCTCCCTGAAGGGCTGCAGAAAGGATCTCCACAACTGTGGCATAGCCGTACCCCTTGTATCCGGCCAGCTCCTCTCCTATTCCGCCCAGAGGGGCAAGAGCTGCTGTTCCTTTAACCAGTTCATCCAGAGTAAGTTCCGAATCTGTTCCTGCAGTTCCGTCATTACGAATAACCCAGCCTTCCGGAAGCTTCTTTCCGGTTCTGGCATATACTTCTATTTTTCCGCGCTGTGTAATGGAAGTGGCACAGTCTATGCAGAAAGGAAAAGGTTCATCGCTTGGCATGGCCACTGTCAGAGGATTTGTTCCGAGCATGTTTTCAATACCGAAAGTCGGAGCAATGGAAGGACGGGCATTGGTTCCTGTAAAACCGATAAGACCTGCACTGGAAGCCATTGTTGCATAATATCCTGCTATTCCGTAATGAGTGGAATTGCGGACAGCAACCATTCCCATTCCGTACTTCTTTGCTTTTGCAATGGCCATTTCCATGGAACGGCGACCGATAACATGTCCCATGCCGTTGTGTCCGTCAACAACTGCTGTTGTGGGCCCTTCCTTTACAATTTCAAAATCAGTAACAGGCAGCTGAATGCCTGCCTTTATGCGGTCATAGTAAATGGGTTTAAGACGGTTGATTCCATGGGAATCTATTCCTCTTTTGTCTGCAGTAATAAGGACCTCACTGCATATTCTGGCATCTTCCTCAGGGACACCTATGCCCATGAAGACATCTGTCATAAATTTTTCCATTGTGTTAAAATCAACCCATACTGTTGAATCGCTCATAATACCATCCTTTTCTAATTTTTACATATTTTCTTATCTGATGTTTCTGCAAAACTTCGGGAGTTTTCAGGAAGTTCATGTAAAAGAAACTCCTTCACCATGTTTTAACTTCTGAAGAAAGATATACGGCCTGACAGCCGCAGATCCTGCTCCGCTGCTTTATTCTGACAGAATATATATTTAAAAAATACAAGTCAAGAGTTTATCGTTATAAATTTATTGACCGTAAAAGGCTTAATGTCATCCTTTCTTCATATAAAACAGGAGATTTTTTATGAAGAGTTTCGGCAGAGCAAAACAGATTCTATATTCATTCGGGACACTGGGACAGTCCATTGCTGACAACATTTTCGGCGTATATCTGATCTACTTTCTTCTTCCTCCCAAAGAGACAGGGATGCCGGAACTTCTGTGGAGCATGCCTGTCTTTGCCGGACTGACAGTACTTGGCATAATAATAATTTTCGGCCGTATAATTGATTCCATATCAGACCCTTTCATTGCATGGCTCAGTGACAGTGCCAGATTTCGCATGGGCCGGAGAAAATTCTTCCTTGTGACAGGAGCCTTCCCCCTTGCCGTTTCCGCTGCTCTGCTGTTCTTTCCTCCTGATATTTTTCCTTCAGCAGGGAATGCAGTCTACACAGCAGTAATGCTGGCCTTCTTTTTCTTTGCCTTCACCTGGTATGTGGCACCGTATCTTGCTCTGATTCCGGAGCTGACAGATACACACAGAGACAGGATTTTCATTTCTGTAATGATTGCGGTATTCTCCCTTCTCGGAGCAGGAGTGGTCATGATGGGCATTCCTGTAATGCAGGAATGCCTTGCAGCCGCAGGAACTGAACCTTCTTCAGCACTGAAGATATCCATATGTGCAGCATCAGTTCTGGCCTTTATTTCACTGGCAGCAGGAGCAGTTCCTGTTCAGGAGAAACCTGCTGCGGCAGGAAAAGAGAAAGCCATCAGCCTTATGAAATCCCTTAAACTGACACTGGCCAACAGAACCTTTATCATCTACATGACCGGCACCATTCTCTACTGGTTTACATTCAACATTTTAAGATCACTGATCGCCTACTACCCTGTGGTTCTGCTGCACAGGGAGCAGAGTTTTCAGAGCATACTCATGGCTGTTCTGTTCGGCAGCTCTGCAGTCTGCTTTGTTTTCATATCTATCCTGTCCTCTAAAATCAGCAGCAAAAAACTGATGATGACAGGCCTTATGTCCTTCGGAATTCTGACTGCCATGACATATTTTATCGGAATGTTCGGTGAATACAGCACAGCTGCAGCCATAGTGCACATGGTGCTCCTTGGAGTACCGGTATCCATTCTGCTGACAATTCCGAACACCATGGTTGCAGACATAAGCCAGATCGACAGCTGTGAAACAGGTGACAGGAGAGAGGCCATGTTTTTCGGAACCCAGGGATTTTTCATGAAAATAAACTACGGCATTGCAGCTGCCATTGCTTCTTTTCTGTTTGCAGTTTTCGGAAAGGATGCGGCCTCTCCGCTTGGAGTTCAGCTGGCAGGACCAGTTGGAGGCCTTTTTGCAGCTGCAGGATTCTTTGTTTTTATGCTGTATCCACAGAAACAGATCTCTGAGAAACTGAAAAAGATACGGGAAAAGAATACTGAACTGTAATGACAGAACCTCTGCATCGTTACAAGATTATCCAGATCTGAACTCTCAGCCGCTGATCATAACAGGGATGTACCTACCCTGTTCCGGGAAACGCATACCCCGTACAGAGGCATCGACCTGACCGAGCTGAACTGCCGTATACAGGTATGACAAAATCTTTTCGCAGAGCCGTTCAGGCCAAACGGCTTTACTGAACAGTCTGTGCACAGCAATATCCTGATTAATACGGTACTCCGCCGTTCCTCCATGTTTCAAAAACAGTTTCAGGATTATCGTAATAAAAACTTGAATTATAATCCTCTATGAGTGCAGATACTTTTGACTGATACACCCGAAGCAGTGTTTCAATAATCCCGTTTTTTTCCTCTGCTTCTGCCATCAGAATCAGACGTTTATATACTTTGCCGATATCCCAGTGAGTCGGAACAGAATATTTACATGCGGATACATTATCAAAATGTCCTTCGGTTATATGTTTTTCCCTCACAAGCTCATCTGTTACAATATCAATATTATCACTGTGATATACATCTGCCAGATCATAAATTTTCTGCAGTGTTTCCTTTCCAAGGCATGCAGAAATAACGGATGGCTCATTTTTTGTTTTCCGTGCAATATATTCAATCAGGCTGCAGGTAAAAAAAAGGTCATTGTCTTTTTTACTTTCCCTTCCGGTCATTTTTCAAAACTCTCACTGTATTCAAATTTCAGACATTTAAGTGCTTTATCCGTACAGAAATTAATCTGGTGTGTGGGATATTTAAATTCTGCCAAAGCCCAGAACTGTTTTCTGGTAATAATCCCATTCATATAATCGGCTATGTAATTATAGATCTGATCATCGGCCATGGCTCCGATTACAATATCATAATTATGAGGAATTCCTCTTCTGCATGCAATGATAAAATCCAGCCACTCCTCTGTCATAGATTTAAAATTCAGAATATTAAGCTCTTCGTCAATCAGAACAGAATAGACATTTACAACAGAAGTATCATATCTCCTTGCCCATCTTACAGCCTGCTCTCTGATTACAGTACAGTAAAAGCCATGCCCGAAATCCTTTGTATGATGACCTTTCAGAATTACGGGCTCTCTGATTTCCATATAACTTCCGTGATAAACCGGCATTGTCCCCATTTTCAAAGCCTCTGAAATTTATTTTTCAATTTATTATAATATTAAAAAAATATCAACTCTTTATTCCTTGCTTCATTTTGATTCTTAAAATCCGTACAGACTATACACAGTGATGTATGAATTTTATTCAGAACCGCATTGACCTGACCGAGCTGAACTGACCGTATACAGGGATGTCAAAATCTTTTCAGCATAGCCGTTCAGGCCAAACACGGGATACAGAGCCGTTTAGACCAAACGGCTTTACTGAACAGATTTCTATGCATATAATCACAAAATATTAATTTTTTTTGCAAAAAATCAAAAAAATTTCCGGAATTTTTTAAATTTCAGACCTCCATTTACGTATTCCTTTCAGAAGCATTTTTAAACTGCTTCTCTGTCTCTTTTTTGTTGACAGATCAAAAAAAACAAGGCATGTTTTTATGAAAGAAAAAGAAATGCATTACAGTCCCAAAAAGTATGAAGATCTGAAGTTTACTGATGACTTCCTCTTCGGAAAAATCCTGTACAGCAGTCCGGAGATCTGCAGAGAACTCCTTGAGCTGCTTCTGGATGTTAATATTGAAAGAGTTGAAGCTGTGGAAACACAGAAATTTCTGAAGCACTCCTATATTAAAAAAGGAGTCCGGCTGGATGTATATGTAAAGGACGGAAAAGGATCTGTCTACGACATTGAAATGCAGACAGTAAACACTTACGACCTTGACGGCAGAAGCGAACAGTA
>JAZRYV010000278.1:0-4348 GCA_045600925.1 Spirochaetota bacterium | reverse complement strand
GAAGAAGCTGTTGAAATTATAGCCACAAAAGTATGCACACATTTTAACCGGATGAATCTTGAAAAAAATCTTTCAAAAGAAGAAAAACTTGCCGGCAGCATAAAAAGCAACATCCTTCTCATCGGGCCTACAGGCGGAGGTAAAACTTTTATTATCAAGCTCATTGCCGGCAGAATCGGCGTTCCGTTTGTAAAGGCTGACGCCACAAAATTCAGTGAAACAGGATATGTGGGCGGAGATGTGGAAGATCTGGTCAGGGAGCTTGTCTATGAGGCAGACGGAGATATCAGCCGGGCTGAATACGGGATTATCTATATTGACGAAATAGATAAAATCGCTTCCTCTGAAGGCATTCATGGTCCGGATGTTTCCCGTTCCGGAGTTCAGAGAAATCTTCTTAAACTTATGGAAGAGGCAGATGTGGACCTTAAGACGCCTCATGATCTGGCCTCACAGGTGGAAGCAGCCATGGAAGCCCAGAAAACCGGGAAGGTAACCAGAAAAGTCATCAACACCAGGAACATCCTTTTTATTGTATCCGGGGCTTTTCAGGGCATTGAAGATATCATAGGACGGCGGCTTAACAGACAGGCAATAGGTTTCGGCAAAAACAGACCAGAACCATCTGAACTTAAAAATATTCTGAAAAAAATGAAAACAGAGGATCTGCTCAGATTCGGCTTTGAATCTGAATTCATTGGACGTCTTCCGGTCTGTGTTATCCTGAATCATCTGGATGAAGAAGGACTTTACAGAATCCTGTCCAACAGCAAAAGCAGTGTAATCCACGGCAAAAAACTTGATTTCAGGGCCTACGGTATAGATATTAATTTTACAGATGAAGCCCTCAGGATTCTGGCCAGGGAAGCCTGGGAAGAACATACAGGCGCCAGAGGACTTCTCACTGTTTTTGAACGTCTTCTTATTTCCTTTGAAAAAAAACTCCCATCCACAGAAATCACGTCACTTACTGTGGACAGAGAACTCATTGATCATCCTAAAGAGACTCTGGCATCAATGGTTCTGAAAGACGGACTGGACAGATTCAGCAAAAAGTTTTTTATTCAGCATGGAGTCCTTCTCCGTTTTGATGAAGAAGCTGCTGAACAGAACGGGAAAAAAACCGATGGCGGAAAAATTACAGATACCTGCATGGAACTTTTCGGAGAATACTATCATGGAATCCGGATGCTTAAAATGGAAGAATTCACCATTACAGGAGATGCAGTAAGGAATCCGGAAGCATACATGTCAGAATATATCAGCAGAAACTACAGTTCCGGCTCCGGACAGAATGACTGATGGATAACAGGTCCGGCAGGAAATTTTTTCTGTCTGTTGAAAAAACAGCCGGTGAGGCAATCAACCGCTGGCAGCTTGTCAAAGGCGGAGATAAAGTTGCAGTTGGCATCTCCGGAGGCAAGGACAGTTATGTGCTTCTGGATATCCTTGCCGGCAGAAGATCCAGGCTCCCCGTAACCTACGATATCCTGGCAGTCCATGTAAAGCTCAGTGGCATGTCCTACACAATAGACCGGTCCTTTGCGGAAAATCTGTGCCGGGAGCTCCGTGTGCCCTTCTTCTTTCTTGAAATGCCAGGACCGGACCCTGATCCGGAACTTTCAACACCCTGTGTCATGTGCAGCCGGCTCCGCAGGAAATATATGTTCGATTTCTGCAGAGAACAGGGCTGCACAAAACTTGCACTGGGGCATCACCGTGATGATATAATCGAAACTTTTTTAATGAATCAGATCTTTCAGGGAACAGTCAGTTCCCTGCCGCCAAAACTAAGTATTTTCAACGGCTCACTGGACATCATAAGACCTCTTGCTCTTCTGGGAGAAGACAGGATCAGGGAATATGCTGTTTTAAAAAATTTTTCTCTGCAGACTGAAACCTGCCCATACGAAAATCTTACAAACCGCAGAAAAGTCCGGGAAATTCTTGATACAATGAAGAAACTGAATCCGGATGCAGCCTCATGCATCTTCAAATCCATGAGCAACATCCGTAAAGAATATCTGCCCTGAAACATCCGCTGCTGTTAATTCAGAAAAAATGAACTGGTAAAAATCAAAACTTCTTCATTTCTTCTTCATTTTCAGAATAAAAAAATCCCCCCGGTTTCCCGGGGGGATCGCATAAGAATCAATAATCAGAAATTATTTCTTCTTGTTAACTGCTCTGAATACGAATGTAAGAACCAGACCAATAACAGCAAGAACTATAGCAACTTTGTAAGCTGATGGATAGTCGAAACCGCCTTCTGGTCTTGGGAACATGTTAACGATCTTAGCTGCGAAAAGACCTGCAACTGCGAAACCGATAAACATGATACCATAGTTAACACCATTGTTCTTTGGTCCGAACTGGTCGGCAACGAATCCAGGATATACACCCATGAAAGCACCGAATGTAAAACCAACGCAGCAGATACCAACTGCAAATACTCCCAGAGAACCTGCAGCTGTCATAAGGAGAAGACCAACGATAGCAATGATAAGAGCAAGTGTCATAGTGTTGATACGACCGATCTTGTCGGAAATTGTACCGCAGCATACACGACCTGCAGCATTGCAGAGTGCCAGTGCGAGAACAACATTAGCAGCAACAAGAGGAGTTACACCGAAGTCCTGCTGTGCGATAGGAGAACACTTTGGTATAAGCATAAGACCGAAGAAAGCACCGCAGAGAATCATACCGAACATTACGAAGAATGCAGGGTCAGCAAGCATCTGTTTCCAGTTCTTGTCTTCAGGAGCCTTCATACCAGGTGCTGGTGCAGGAGGAGTCCATCCTTCAGGAACAAAGTTTGCAGGTGCAAGGAACATAAAGAAAGAACCACCGCAGATGATGATCAGGTATACAATACCGAGGATCTTAAATGTGTTGGCAATACCCATGTTCTGAACCATCTGAGCTGCAACTGGTGCAAGGATAACAGATCCGAGACCATAGGAAGCAGTTGTAAGACCACCAATCATACCTCTCTTGTCAGGGAACCATTTTACAGTACTGTTAACTGTTGTACCATAAATCATACCCATTCCAAGACCCATGAGGATACTGTATCCGAAGAACAGCCATGAAAGAGTCTGCATTAAACCGGAAAGAAGAACACCGCCACCGAACATAACACCGCCGATGAAAACGATCTTGTTAGGACCGAGTTTGGAGTTCAGCCAACCACCGGAAATCATTGTGATAGGACCAACAGCATTACAGATAGCGAAAATCATAGCCATTGAGATCCAGTCCTGACCAACGAGCTGTGCCCATGGTCCGGCAAAAACGCTCCATGCATATCCTGTTCCAATGCACAGATTGATAACACAAGCTGCGACCAGAACGATCCATCTTTTGTTATTCATTTTAACCTCCGTTTTTTTATGAAACACTTTTATTTAAATTAAATTTCGGGGTTTTCCCGCACCGGCAAAGCCGGACTGAGGGTCAGCCCAGACAAACCCTGCTGAAGCAGGATAAGTTCTCAAATTTCAGCAACTCCGAATTTCTGATGACCAGAACCTTGTTACCAGCCAACTTTTAAATTCAGATTTGTAGGTTTAGGTTAAATAATAAACTTAAAAGTGTAAAGCATTTTTTTATTAATTGCCTTAAATTAATCGTCATTAATCTTTTACCGCTCTTTAAAAACTGTTTTTATTGCTAAAAACATCTTTTAAAGAGCTTTTTTCATGATTTTAGGCACAAAAAAGTATCAATCCGGTTCCTGAAATCCAAAGACTGTTTCCATATATTCTGAACCGGCTTCAGTCTGAACAGGTACCCGGACTGCAGAAAAAAATTTTCAGAAGTCTGAAATGACTGTCAAAAAGACTGTTATCTGATGAAACTGTAGCAGAACAGACTGTCCTGGCCTCTTACAAGAATACGGTCTGAGCTTTTTTGAAGATCAAGGAAGGCTTCCCCGGGATATTCCTTTGAAAAAATCACCTTTCCTTCCTGATCCATAACAAGAAATTCTGACACACCGGATACCGGCGTATAGCCCAGAAACCATCTGCCTCCGTTTTCCAGAACAGAAGCCTGGCCGCTGCGTTTTTCTTTCAGGGGGAGAATATGCTCTGCATTACCCTTCCGGTTCACTACAATCAGCATGTTTTTATCAAGGAAGGCAGTCTTTCCTTCATCCGTAACATACATGGCTGTCCTGGAATTATGAACGGTCTTCAGCCGGAAAATAGAAGATGAACCGTCAGACATGTCAAAAATTTCTATATTATCTGAAACAGCATCACCTCCGTGAACAGCAAAAAACTTTCCGGAGGGACTCAGAGCAAGCCCCTTCACCATTCCTCCGTCCTTTACAAATCCGCAGACT
>JAZRYV010000277.1:0-9940 GCA_045600925.1 Spirochaetota bacterium | reverse complement strand
AGACCGCTTGGCCTCCGACTTGGATTCTCTTACAAAAGGAATGCTGGAAACACTTGCCATCATAGCCTACAGACAGCCTATAGTAATTGCAGACATAGATGAACTCCGTGGAGTTTCATCCAGACTTATGGTCAACAATCTTATGAAAAGAAATCTGATTCGTCCTGCAGGAAGAATGAATCTTCCAGGAAAGCCTCTCGGCTACGGAACAACTGATGAGTTCCTCAGACTTTTCGGACTGAACAGGCTTTCGGATCTCCCAAAGCTTTCCGAAATAAAGGAATTTTCGCTGGGTGATGAATAAAAGGTGGAAAAATGAAAAAAATAATTACCGTTGCAGTGGATGGCCCTGCAGGTTCAGGAAAAAGCACAGTCTGTAAAGCTGCAGCTGCAGCCGAAGGTTTAAAATACATTGACTCCGGAGCTCTTTACAGATCAGTAACCTGGTTCTGTCTTCAGCAGATGGATTCTGTTCCTGAAAATTTTGACTTTACGCCTGTTCTCAGGAATCTGCAGCTTAAACAGCTGTTCTTTGACGGGGCATGCAGATCATTTGTAAACGGAACGGATGTTTCTTCTCTTATAAGGGATGAAATCATTGTAAAAAACATAGGCCGCGTTTCTGACAATATAGTGGTCAGAAATTTTGTAAATGAGATTCTCAGATCCTGGGCCAGGTCAGAGTCTGTGATTATGGACGGAAGGGATATAGGCACAGTGGTTTTTCCTGATGCGGATGTTAAGCTTTATCTTGATGCATCACCGGAGATACGGGCACGGAGAAGGGCCGCTGAATACCGTGGAATGGGAAAAAATGTTGACGAAAACAGCATAAAAAAACAGATTATACAGCGCGACGAACAGGATCGTTCGAGGAAATTCGGAGCTCTTGTAAAGGCAGATGATGCCCTTTATGTGGATACATCCGATATGACGGCAGAACAGGTCACTGATTTCGTAAAAGAAATAATAAAAGAGGCAGAAAAAGGAATCTCTCTTAAAGAGAGCAGTGCTTTTTCTATGGTGAAAAAAATGGATCAGCTGGAACAGGTAAAAGAAGATCACGAAGAAACTATCGACATGGAGCAGGTAATCAGCAGCACTCCTGAAATACGTCAGGGCGTTGTTTATGAAGGCAGGGTCGTTGCTGTTTATTCGGATCATGCAGTGGTGGCCGTGGGAGCAAAACTTGACGGGAAGGTTCTCCTCAGCGAACTGGAAACAAATCCGGAAATAAATGATGTAATTTCCGTAATGCTCATGAAGGGCAGCAGCCGCCCTGTTGACGGACTTTATCAGTTCTCGGCAAAACTTGCAAAACAGGAAAGCAGCTGGCAGAAATTTCTTGCCGCAAACGGAACTCCTGAATCTGTGGTTTCCGGAAAAATTATTGAGGCAACAAATAAAGGAAAAATTGTGGACTGCGGCGGTTTTCACGCCTTCCTCCCTTTCTCTCTCAGTGCAGATCTGAAAGGCGAATCATCTACAGATGAAGAATACAGCTTTATTTTAAAGAGTACAGACAGAAAGAAGAAATCCGCTGTTATTTCCAGAAAGGATTTCCTTGAAGCAGAACATAAACAGAAATGGGCAGCTTTTACTGCAAACCACAAGGCCGGAGATACTGTAACCGGAGTTGTAGTTAAGTTTGTTGAGTTCGGAGCATTTGTACGGGTTGAAGGAATAGATGCTCTTCTTCACAGAAACGACATGTCCTGGAAGAATGTTTTCAAACAGAGAAAGCTTCTTAAACTCAACGATGAAAGAGAGTTTCAGATTCTTTCCATTAATGTGGAAGAAGAAAAGGTTTCCCTTGGTCTTAAGCAGCTTACAGAAGATCCATGGACAAAGATAAATGAAATCGCTCCGGAAGGTTCAGTCCTTAAAGGAGAGATAGTTACAATAGTCAATACAGGAGCTTTCATTGAAATAAACGATGAAATAGAAGGCTTCCTTCCCAACACTGAAGTTTCCTGGACACAGAACAGTGCTTCTGTAAAGAACATGTTTCAGAAGGGTGATGAGATCAGTGTAATGGTTACAGGCATTAATCAGGAAGAAAGAAAGCTTCTTCTCTCCCACAGAAAGACTGTTGAAAATCCATGGGATTCAGTTGGCAAAAACTTTCCTGTTGGCAGTATACATAAAGGAAAGATTCGCAAAATTGTTAAATTCGGCATGTTCGTTGAGATTTCTGAAGGCATAGATGGTCTTATCCATGTTTCCGATATTACATGGGAAGAAAACGGTGATCCTCTGTCATCTTTCCATACAGGAGATGAAGTTGAGTTTAAGATCCTCAGCATAAAGAAGGACGAAATGAAGATTTCCTGCGGCATGAAGCAGCTTGTAAAGTCTCCCTGGGAACTCATCAGCGAAAAATACAGACCCAAAATGCTGGTTTCAGGTACAGTTTCCGGCCTTACACAGTTCGGTGTTTTTGTAAAGATCGAGGATAACGTGGAAGGACTTGTTCACATTTCCGAAGTTTCCAGAAACAGAATTGATTCTCTGGAAGGTGTTTTCAAGGTCGGAGATCCTGTTGAAGCCACAGTCCTTGGTGTTGATATAAAGAAGAAGAGACTTTCCTTAAGCATTAAACAGTTCGAATATGCAGCAGAAAGGGAAGAAGTTAACAAAATTCTCAGAGAGACAAAGCCAAGTACAGTTACTCTCGGCGATATGATAGATCTTAAGCTGAAGAAATAACAGCTATAACAGAACAAGGAGAGAATAAATGGATCGCATAACAGTGCGGAACAGAAGTGTAATCAGTATTTCCAGAAATCCGGTTGAAAGATTTCTGATGAAAGTAAAAGATTTTCTGTCTGCTCACAGGAAGGCCGTGCTTATTTGCAGTGCAGGAATTCTTGCTGCAGCTGTTATAGCCGTCTGTCTGACTTTTTATTTCAATAAGAGAGCTGACAGCCTTCTGGTTCAGTATGAAAGCATTATGAATGAGTACTATGCCTCACCGGAAGCAGGAAGTGAAGCAGTTTCTGCTGCAGCTGAAAAGCTGAAAGTGCTTATTGATGATTCCAGTTTCGGCTCAGTTTATGAAAGAGCTCTCCTTGCTCTCGGAAATCTGTATTATGAAAACGGGAATTGCAGCGAAGCCTGCGAAGCACTCTGCAGGTATGCAGATGAATGTTCCGCTGAATTTCCTGCAGCTCTCGCTCTTGTAAAGGCGGGCTGTGCAGCTGAAGAAAACGGTGATGCTGAAAGTGCCCTTAAGATATATCTCAGGGCAGAGCAGAAATACGGTGACGGAGCTGCCGGTGACCGAATAGCCTACAGTCTGGGCAGAGTATATGCCGCAAAAGGCGACATGATTTCTGCAAAGAGATATTTTGAAAAGGTTTCATCAGAATTTCCTTTTTCAGCTCTGCAGGAGAATGCAAAAAAACGTCTGTATTTTATACAGACTGAAAAATAAAAGGTTATACTTATTTTTTCATTTTGTCTTGACAAAAAAAGGTATAATCATAGAAATTCCATTAATAGGTTTCTTTCAGGGATTTTTTCTTGAAAAGAAAAAGGGGCAGCTGATTCTGGCTGTATAAATTAAATATATGGAGTCCTGTCGTGCCAGTACCAAAGAGAAGAAAATCGAAGTCGAAAATAGGAATGAGAAGGTCTCATGACGCAATCGGAGTTCCAGGTCTCAGACCATGTCCGAAATGCGGAGCTTTTACAAAGCCCCATCGTGTATGTCCTGAATGTGGATATTACAAAGGAGTTCTCGTTGTAGAGAAGAAGGTTAAGCTGGCTGATTAATGTCAGTACAGACATATTCTTTATTATCTGAGGGATGCATGAAAAGTGCATCCCTTTTTGTATTATAACTTGTTGACGAAAGTTTCTGTATGCAGTATGATTGTATTATAACAGTCTGTTTAAGAAGTCCAGGAGTTTTATATGAACGATACATTTCAAAGGGTAAAAAAGATTACTGCCGGATATCTGGAAATCCCGGAGGACATCATAACTCCTGATTCCTCTTTTAACTATGATCTGGGGGCTGATTCCATAGATGATGTTTCCATTGTAATGGCCCTTGAGGCAGAATTTTCCGTTGAAATTCTGCAGGAAATCAACAGGGAAATACAGACTGTACAGGACGCAGTTGACTGCATCAATCTTATTCTGAAAAAATAAAGAAATGAACATGGAAGAATTTGCTAAAAAATCTCTTTTCAGAAAACGTCATAATGAACTGAAGAAAAACAGGAACAGACAGCTGGATAAACTTCAGGCAGTGCTTGGCATCCGCTTCAGGGACAGAAGTCTGCTTGGAAAAGCTCTGGTTCACAGATCATATCTTAATGAACATCATCCGGATATTTCCGACAATGAAAGGCTGGAGTATCTTGGAGACTCTGTTCTCGGACTTGTTGTAAATGAGTATCTTTTCAGCCATTATGAGAACTACAGGGAAGGGGAACTTGCAAAGATAAAATCCGTTGTTGTTTCCGAGGAAGTTCTTTCCATGGTGGCATCAGAGATCGATCTGGGCAGTTATCTTCTTATGGGAAAAGGGGAGGAGGCCACAGGAGGCAGGGAAAGAAAATCCATTCTGGCAGACACAGTGGAGGCCATTATCGGAGCCTGTTATCTTGATTCCGGTCTGAAATATGCCAGAAAGTTTATTCTCCATATGCTGAGAAATCATATTGACCGTATTGATCATATGACATATCAGCGTGATCCCAAAACTGCTCTTCAGGAATATGTTCAGAAAAAGTACAAGGACAGGCCTGTCTATAAAGTTCTGGAAGAAACAGGTCCTGACCACAGCAAGGAATTTGTTGTTGGACTTATTGTTAACGGGAAGCAGCTGGTTACAGGCTCAGGATGCAGCAAACGGAAGGCTGAGATGGAAGCGGCAGGTTCAGCACTTGAAAAGATAGAAAGCGGAGAGATCAGTCTTTGAGTGAAAAGAAGATAAGAATCCGGGCAGCAGGAATAGTCCGCAGAGGGGATGCAGTGCTTCTGATCTGCCATAAAAAGAATGATGAAGAATACTGGCTTCTGCCCGGAGGCGGTGTGGATTTCGGCGAGAGCCTTGGAGAGGCAGTGGAGCGGGAGTTTATGGAAGAGCTGTCCGTTAAAGTCAGTGCAGGGGAGCTGTCCTTTGTTTCTGATGCCATAGATCCTTCCGGAGACAGACATATTGTTAATGCTGTTTTTTTCTGCGATCATATTTCCGGAGAACCTGTTCTGGCAGAGGAGGAAAGACTTCACAGCTTCGGCTGGTTCAGGTCTGATGAGATTTCTCAGCTGAAAATGTATCCTCCAATAAATGATCAGCTGGAGGCCATAATGAATGGAACTCCTGTGAAAAAATATCTTGGCAGGCTATGGAGCTGATGAGAGTATTTCCGGAAAAAACAGATTCCTTTCCATATCTGATTCAGACCGGATATGAGGCCCTTGCCTGCAGCCGGGAGCTGGAAGAATTTCTTTCCGGTGATGAAAACGGTGCTCTCATGATCAGCGCCAGGGTTTATGATCTTCACAGAAAATATATTGATTCTCTCCGGAACAGATTCGGGCATTTCCGTCTGTTCACTGTTCAGGACACAGAGGAGAACAAGAATTATACATACGCAGGACACAGACTGGAAGAATTTGCTTCCTCCGGAATGAACCGAAACTCAAAGGTATGGTCTGTTGGAGGCGGAGTCACCGGGGATATGGCAGGCTTCTGTGCTGCTGTTTATATGAGGGGAATTCCGTTTGTTCAGTGTCCTACAACTCTTCTTGCAATGGTTGATGCGGCCATAGGAGGCAAAACCGGAGTGAATCTCGGCATGGGAAAGAATATGGCAGGGGTGTTCCATCAGCCATCACTTGTAGTATGCGACACGAAATTTCTTGAGACTCTGGAGATCCGGGAAATACGCAGCGGCCTTGGAGAGATTGTCAAGCACTGCCTGCTTGGTGACAAAGCCACTCTGGAGATTCTGGAAAGGAATACTATTGAGACAATAACAGACGCTGCTGTAATTGAGGAAGTTGTGGCTTTGTCCGGGGCCTTTAAGGCTTCTGTTGCGGCCATGGATGAAAAGGAGCATGGAATCAGAGCCATACTCAATCTTGGACATACTGTGGCTCATGCCGTTGAATCTTTTCTGAAATACAGAACAGTCACCCATGGTGAGGCTGTGGCGGCAGGAATTTTGGCAGAAGGACTCATGTCTGTCAGGACAGGTCTTATGGATGAAGGGAGTCTGGATTTCATAAAGGATCTTCTGAACAGATACGGACTCATCAGACAGGACCTGAAGCTGCCTGCTGAAAAAATTTTTGAGCATATGAAATTTGATAAAAAGAATCATAACGGAAATGTAAAGTTTTCTCTTTTAAGAAAACCGGGAGAGCCGGTCACTGACCGGAATGTTCCTTATGAAATTGTTTTATCTTCTCTCAGAGATACACTGGGGTGAAAATGTCTGATATCCTGAATTTTTCCATTACGAAGGCCGATGAATATCTGATTGTTCATGTCAGAGGCATTATTACTGTGACGACTGTAAAAAAGCTTTCAGGCATTGCAGAGAAACTGACTGAAAAGAAAAGTCTTGTTCTGGATCTGAAAGAAGCGGATATGATCACCTGCGGAGGACTGGAAGGTCTGGTGATTATGACAGAAGCTGCAAGGAAAAAATCAAAATACATTATCCTTGTGACAGAAAATGATTCACTTAAAAAGACATCAATTCAGCTGGAGCTTGACAGACATCTTATGTTTGCCGGAAGCCTGGAGGAAGCAGGAATGAAAATACGTTTTTATTCCTGACCTCAGATTTCTGTAACCGTATTTATGACAGGTCTGCCTGTATAAATATTTCTGGAAACAAGGCAGTCTGCTCCGAAATATTTTTTTATCATATCTGCTGTAATGTCCACTGCTTTTATGTTTTCAGCAGTTCTTCCTCTGTTCAGAATTATTATTCTGTCTGATATCTCTGCTGTGTGTCCGGGATCCGAAGATGCAAACACCACTGTACCTCTTCCCTCCATGGAAAAACGACGAAGCTCTCTTGAAAAAAGGATTATTCCTTCCGGATCCAGATCCCTGAAAGGTTCATCAATCAGCATAAGTTCAGGCTGCCGGATGAAAGCCATGGCAAGTCTGGCTCTCTGAATAATTCCCGGAGAGAGTGTATCTGTTTTTCTGTTTCTCCATGGATTAAGACCGAAAGCCTTTATGCAGCTGTCTGTAATCTCATAGTCTTTTTCACAGAAAGGCTGAAGCAGATTTTTCAGAGGCAGTCTTGATGACAGAAGATATCTTTCCAGAATTTCATTCCGGTCAAAAACTGTTTTTTCATTAACGAAGGCTATTCCTGCAGACAGTTCTTTTTCTGTAAACAGGGAGGCCTTCCGGTCTCTGAACTGTATGACAGGCCTCAGTTCCTTTGCTCTGCTGCGGAGGGACAGAAGTTCCATGAACAGACTTTTCCCGGAACCGCTTCTGCCTGTGATGCCTGTGATGCTCCCAGTCTCCGGAGAAAAATTTATATTTTTAAGAAAAGGATCGGACAGTGGAAAGGAAAGATTTTTAATTTCTATCATTACCGGTTCCTCATAAAATATTCTGCAGTTAAAGTCTCGATATATGCTGCAGGAATTAAAAGCAGAAGATATTCCTGACTGATTCCTGCAAGTTCAGTTACGGTATAAACCAGAAATGTAAAGCATGCTGAGAAGAAGACAGGCACTGCTGCAGATGAATACTTTATACCGAAAAAGAAAAGTGCCAGCAGAGCCGGACCAGCCAGCAGACCGGTGCAGAGCACAGTTATGGCTGCAAGAAGGGACTGAAAAAGATATCCTGCAGGAACCCATATTCTGGTGCTGATACCAAGCTCTGCTGCCTCTCTGCTGTCTCTTTCTGCTGCTGTAAAATACGGTGACCACAGAAGAGCTGCTGTACATAAGACTAATGAAACAGAAAAAATAATCTTTCCGGAAAGGTCCTGACTGCAGAAGATTCCGCTGAGAAGTCCGTCCGGAACAGGTCTTCCGGCGGGAAAAAGAAGAAGTCCGCCGACAAGCACTGCCGCATTTGCAGTCAGACCGAAGATCAGATGTTCCCTGGAATTTTTTTTAAGCATAAATGTTTTGATTACCTGAAAAAGAAGCAGAAAGAGCACAGCTGCAGAAAAAACTGCTGGCAGAGATGAACCTGCAGAGATCATTGCCCCGGCAGTCAGCAGTCCGAGACACATTTCTCCGGATGTAAAAGGTTCCTGGCCGGCCTGTGACCCGGAGCGGATCCATGACAGAACACCGAAGCACATGGAGCCTGCAGATAAAAACATAAGTCTGTCAGTGCTGCAGACTGTCAGCAGGCATGCTGCGGCTGCAAGGCATGCTGAGATTCCGGCTGCGGCAGGCAGAAGAGAGATTCCCTGTTTCAATGTTTTTCTCCGGTCTGCTTTTCCTTCTGCTGTTCCTGTTCTTTTTTCAGCTGCTGAGCCTGAGCCTGCCGAAGTTTAAGTGCTTCTTCCTGTTCCTTTTTCAGGCGTTCCTTTTCTTCAATTTCCTTTGTAATCCTGTTAACAAGAGGTTTCAGAGTCTCTTCACGGAGAGCTTTCTCTCTGTATTCCTGGTTAGAGTACATGGAACGGACTATGGTCATGGCTTCGTCCTGTCTGTTGTCCTTAACAAGGACTACAGCAAGAAAAATACGGTCATCTCCACGGAGTGAAAGCTTATGAAGTTCATCGGCTGCGGCAGAATACATTTTTCTGTAATACAGTGCCTTTGCATTCAGAAGTGCAAGCTCAGGAGTGTAAACTGATTCGGGCATGCAGCTGTATATTTCATTCAAAGCAGAATATTTCTTCTCTTCGTAGCAGTCCTTTATGAGAAGAGGAAAAATTTTAGGATAAGGGGCATTTCCTTTTGTGAGACTGTAAATTTTTCTAAAGCAGGAGACCCATGTCCTGTCTCCGCGGCTGTAGCAGATGCTTCCCTTCTGGTAGAGGACTGAAAGATTTTCCGGCTGAATTTTTTCTGCACGGCTGAGAGTTTCCAGGGCACGGTCCAGATCCTTCTTCTTTATGCATACTGCAGAAAGCAGTGTAAGTGCTTCAATGGAAGAAGGCCTCATTTTCAGAGACTGCTGAGCGTATTCTTCAGCTGTTTCCAGATCTCCGGTACTGTAGCTGCACTGTCCTATTCTTGTTTTTATGTGAAAGACCGTATCCGCAGAAAATATTCCGTATGTCAGGGCCTGAAGGCAGAAAGTCTGTGAGTCTGAATATTTTTTTTCTGCAAAGAGCACATCTGCCAGCACAAGAGATCCTTCTGCATAGTATGGAATCTGTGCTGATACTTTTCTTAAGCGTTTTTCTGCCTCAGACAGATCTCCTCTTCGCCAGGCAGCAAGCCCAAGTTCAAATTCCGGTGCAAGAAAGGAACTGTCAAGGTTAATGGCCTCGTTCATGGCTGCTGCTGATTCATCTGCCCTGTTCTGTTTTAAAAGAACAACACCTCTGTTGTAGGCATCCACCGCCTCTGTACAGTCGGACCACTGTCTTTTGCTTATTATTGTTTCTATCTTCTGCTTTGCTGCCTTGTCGTTCATGTTCAGCCACACTTCCCTGCACAGAAGAACCATTTTGTCAAAACGTCCGAACTGTTCAGCATCTGATATAAGACTCCAGTAGGCATTCCTTTTGTTTGCTGTATTTGTTGAAGGTGATTCAACAGCTTTGTGGAAAAATTTTTCTGCAGTTTCAAAATCTCCTTCAATCCGTGCAATATCTCCGAGAAGATAAAATGCATTTCCGTTTCCTTCATCTGCAGCCTTTTCCAGACAGCTTCTGGCTTTGTCATATCTTTTTGCCCGGTAGTAGGTCTGTCCCTCCTCAAAGTTTCCTGCAAAAACAGGGAAGGCGAAGGCTGTCAGAATTAAAGCCGTTAA
>JAZRYV010000276.1:0-1186 GCA_045600925.1 Spirochaetota bacterium | reverse complement strand
TAACGGTTTTAAAAACTATTCCTATTATCTTACAAACCGTTTCCCAGAAACAGCAGACGATGTAAATTTTCTTTCCGGACAGTTTTATATGAAACGGAAAGACTATAAAACAGCATATTTCTGGCTGCAGAAAGAATCAGCTTCCGATAAAGAACATGCGCCGGCAAGACTTTTCCTCTGCGGAAAAATAAGCCTTCTTTATTATAAAAAAACATTACAGGCTGAACAGTATTTTTCTTCTCTTCTCTCCGGCTTTCCAGACAGCGAAGAGGCACAGAACTGCAGATTTGATCTTGCAATGATTTATCTTGAAAATTCACGCAAGTCTGAAGGAGAAGCTCTGCTGAAACAAATAATAGAAAAAGGAACTGACAAAGACAGAATTAAAGCGGAAAATATTCTTACAACATACCAGACAGGAATTCAGGAATGAAAAAGCTGAAAATTGCAGTGGTCAACGGACCAAATATAAATCTTACAGGGAAAAGAGAACCTGAAATTTACGGATACAGAACTCTTGATGACCTTAACAGAGAACTGACAGAACTGGCAGGAACACTTGATACAGAGCTGGTGTTTTTCCAGTCCAACAGCGAAGGAGCCATAATTGATTATCTCCAGAAAGCTTCAGACAGCTGTGACGGCATAATTCTGAATCCTGCTGCCTATACTCACACATCAGTTGCCATCAGGGATGCAGTTTCTGCCTCAGCTCTGCCTGTAATTGAAGTGCATTTTTCAAATATATTCGGCAGGGAAAGCTTCCGGGCAGAATCCCTTACAGCATCAGTATGTACAGGACAGATCTGCGGTCTTGGATTCTTTTCATATAAAGCAGCTCTTATGGGATTAACTGATTATATTAGATCTGACAGAGCATGACTGTTAAAAATACAGATATAAACAAAAAAACTGCCTGGGCAGTTTTTTTGTTTATATCATCACTTTCATGGAATTTCTATAATATTTCCTGTATTTTCTGTATTATACCCTGCCAGGGACTGAAGCTCCATACGCAGGCGTCTCGTCTGCAGTGCATCCAGCAGGACTTTTACAGGCCTTAATTCCCATAAATCAGAAGGAATTACCAAGTCACACCTTACAGAAGACAGTGGAATGAAGTCCAGCTGATACATTTCTGCCACAGCTTTCAGTCCCATTACAGCATCTGCCAGACCAAAGGAAA
>JAZRYV010000275.1:0-4358 GCA_045600925.1 Spirochaetota bacterium | reverse complement strand
AAAAATCCTTTTATGCCTGTCAGAATCATCTCTGCAGAAATGGCTGACAGAATAAGGCCTGTTACTTTTTTCAGAATGGCCAGCCCTTTCTGTTTAACAGCTTTTTCAATGTATCCGCTGATGATCAGAAGGAAGCCTACTGTAAGTATGGCAGCAATGACTGCAGCCAGTCCGCAGGCTTTGTTCATAAATCCGTCCAGATCCGTTCCCATCAGAAGAAGAGCTCCGGTTGTGGCAGGACCTACTGTGACAGGCAGAGCCAGAGGTACTATGGATATATCTTCTTTCCCGTCTGCTGCTTTTATTTTGTCAGTGTCACTGATAAGGTCCTTTGCTGACAGAAACAGAAGAGCTCCTGTTCCCACACGGAATGAGTTCAGTGTAATTCCCAGTGCATTGAAAAGCTGATCTCCGATAAAAAACAGAACAGTGCTTATGACAATAACTGCAAATGTTGTCTTTACTGCAATATGACGTTTTTCTGAACAGCTCATATTTTCCGTCATGGCCAGGAAGGTGGAGAGCAGAAGAAACGGAGTCAGCAGAAAAAAGAATCTTATGTATGTGTTTATAAAAACTGATACGGACATTTTTCCCTTCACAAGATCAGATTTATTCCATATTCTGTTTTTTTGATTTATGCGTCAAAGCTTTATTTTAAATTCACTGTTATGACTGCAGAAATGGATAAGTAATAATTCTTGACAGATGATTTCTTTCTGATGACCTTAAGTAAAAGGAGAAAATTCATGTATTTTAAAAAGCTTGTGGGATCAAAGTGCTATCTGTCTCCTCTTGATGTGGGGGATGCCGCTAAGTTTACTGCCTGGCTTAATGATCAGGAGATTGTGGATTATCTGCAGAATTCAACGTCAGTCATAAATGAAATCTGTTCAAAAAATGCCATTGAAACATTTTCTGGCATGCACAGCTACGCCATAGTGGATCTTGATACAGACGAACTTATCGGAAAGATAGGTCTCATCAACATAAACCATATAAACCAGACTGCTGAAATAGAGCTTTTTATAGGAAACAAGAATTACTGGAACTCAGGATACGGGCAGGAAGCTCTGAATCTGCTTATAGACTATTCTTTTAAAATACTGAATCTCAACAATATTTTGATGAAAACCTATTCCTTCAATAAACGCGGTATTGCCTGTTTTGAAAAAGTCGGCTTTTCCAGAATAGGGGAAAGACGGAAGGCTGTTAAACGGAATCTGGAATATCACAATATTGTGATCATGGATATACTTCCTGAGGATTTTTACAGAAACTGAAAGCAGGGCATAAGCCCTGCTTTTTTTAAGCTTCAGACTCTTCCTTTTCTTTTTTCTCCATACGCTTTGTCATCATTTTTGAGATGAGGATGGAGATTTCGTACAGTCCTATAAGAGGTACTGCCACTAGGAACATGGAAAAAGGATCCTGAGGCGTTACAATTCCTCCAATAATAAAGTTTATGACTATGGCGATCTTTCTTTTGGAAACAAGCAGCTGGGGAGTAATAAGACCTATTCTCGTCAGAACCAGAACCACAATCGGCATTTCAAAGAGAACACCCATTGCTGCACTGAACATCATTACAAAACCAAGATAGTCATCTGCCCCGATCATGGCCATCATATCCTCCGGAATAAAGGAAGTCATAATGGGAATGATAAACGGAATCAGAAAAAAGAAAACAAATGACACTCCCAGATAGAACAGGCAGATGGCAGCCACTATGGATGACAGAGAAAATTTTCTTGTCTGCAGTTTCATCGCAGGAGCTGCAAATTTCCATATATTGTAAATCACAATTGGAATAACTGCAAGAAGGCCGGTAAATGCAGCTGCTTTAAGACGTATGAAGAATCCTCCCATGATTTTGAACATGTTCAGCTTAAGACCTGTTTCCTCAAAGGGGTGGTTTATAAACTGAATTACATAGTCAGAAAAACTGAGAGAAACAGCAGTAAACAGGATAAAGGCTCCGAGAATAAAAATTATTCTTCTCCTGAATTCTGCCAGATGAGACACAATGCTCATTGGAACATCTCCTCGTTCCTTTTCCTCTTCATCCATTTCTTCCAGTTCTGATTCTTTTTTGGCAGGGAGCATTTTTGAAAGTTTATTTTCCAGCCATATTTCTGCTTCTTTGTCCTGTTTTTCTGCAGGGACAGGAAGGTTTTCTGTTAAAGCAGAATCATTTTTTTCAGAAAACTCTGCTGCCGGAGTTTTCTGTGAATCAGCCTGTTTTTTCCTGGTGCCTGTTTTTTTCTTTGCAGCCGTCACTGCTGCTGATGGTTTCTTTTCAGTTTGAGGTGAAGATTTAGTCCTTCCGGAAACTGCTTTCTTTTTTGCTCCGTCAGCTTTGACTGCAGAAGAAACTTTTTCCAGAGGCTGTTTATGTTTTACGGAATTTTTCCGGACAGTTTTTTTTTCTTCTGTTTTTTCCTGGGATGTATCAGTTTTCTTCATAATTTGCTTTTCTTATTTTAATTTTATGAGAGAGGCTTCATAATTTTCCGGCGGAATCAGATCCATAAGTGTCAGGACAGTGGAGGCAATGCTGGCAAGACCAGGATCCTTAACATCTGCCAGTTCATATTCTCCTTTGAATTCCGGATCATATATTATGGCCGGCACAGGATTCAGTGTATGGGAAGTTTTTTTCTGAATCTTTCCGTCACTGTCTGTTTTAGGTGTTCCTGATTTGTCCATTTCCATCATCTCATCAAGATTGCCGTGATCAGCAGTGATAAAGGCAACTCCTCCGGTCTCATCAATCGCTTTAAGAAGCCTTTTAAGGCAAAGATCCACAGTTTCTGCAGCAATGACTGCTGCTTCCAGATCTCCTGTATGTCCTACCATGTCTCCGTTTGGATAGTTCAGTCTTATGAAATCATATCTTCCTGATTTTATGGCTTCAACTGCCCTGTCCGTAATCAGGGCTGCCTGCATCCATGGACGTTCATTAAATTCAAGCCTGTCGGATTCTATTTCTTCATAAACTTCCAGTTTATCATTGAACTTTCCGCTTTTGTTTCCGTTCCAGAAATAGGTAACATGGCCGAATTTCTGTGTTTCGGAAACAGCATACTGATGTTTTCCTGTAACAGCAAGGTATTCACTCATAGTCTCGTCAATGGCTGGAGGAAAAACAAGATAACGTGAAGGAATATGCAGATCACCGTCATACTCCATCATGCCTGCATAGATCACATCAGGTTTCCGTTCCCTGTCAAAGGTGTTAAGATCAGCCTGATCAAAGGCTCTGGAAATTTCGATCGCACGGTCTCCACGGAAATTGAACAGGACAACAGAATCCCCGTCATGAATGGCCCCCACTGGACGTCCGTTTTCTGCAACAGTAAAAGGAGGCAGATACTGGTCGGTGATTCCTTCTTCTTCCCTGCGGAAAGTTTCAATGGCTTCACGTGCTGAGACAAAAGATCTTGCTTTTCCAAGAACATGAGTGTCCCAGCCGCGTTTGACAATCTGCCAGTCTGCCTCGTATCTGTCCATGGTTGTGATCATTCTTCCGCCTCCGGAAGCTATCCTGAAATCAAAACCATCTTTGTTTATATCTGCCATAAAGGATTCAATGTCGTCTACATAGGTCAGAGCGGATGTTTCCGGAACGTCACGTCCGTCCAGAAGGACATGGAGTCTGACATTTTTTACTCCTTCTTTTCTGCATCCGTTAAGAAGAGCTTTAAGCTGATCTATGTGGGAGTGAACATTCCCGTCAGAAAGAAGTCCTATAAAGTGCATTACAGCCTGTCCGGCAGACGGTTTTTTTACAAGCTCCTTCCATGTGTCTGATGCAAAGATGGCTCCTGTTTCAATGGCCTGATTTACAAGCTTTGCACCCTGAGCAAAAATCCGTCCTGCTCCCATGGCATTGTGTCCCACCTCGGAATTTCCCATATCGCTGTCTGAGGGCAGACCAACTGCAGTGCCGTGAGCTTTCAGTTTTGTAAAAGGACATTCCTTCATGAGTCTGTCAAGAAGAGGTGTTCTTGCCAGATAAAAGGCATTCCCATCATTTTCTTTTCCAAGACCGACACCGTCCATTATCACCAGAACTGCAGGTCCTTTCCTTGATATTTTACCGGCTTTCTGAAGTGGTTTCATTTTTCTGTTTCCTTATTTTATTATTCTGTGCTTTGTCAAGTTCGCTTATGAGCTTTTTGATCTGTGTGATGGCATCTCCTGTTTCTGAGTTCATTCCTGTGGAAGAAGAGCTTCGGTTCAGATTCTCCTGAATTGCAGTGCTGAGCTTCAGTGCCTGTTCTGCCAGAGCACGTCCTGAAGCTCCGGCAGCTTTTCTTGTGTATGCCAGATCCTGTGCTGAAATTCTGAAAACA
>JAZRYV010000274.1:0-25720 GCA_045600925.1 Spirochaetota bacterium | reverse complement strand
CAGAGCGGAAATCTTCTGACCGCTCCTGAAACTGTGCCTGAAAGGGAAGGTTCATATTTTACTGAAAAATGGTACACGGAAGCTTCCTGTGAAACGGAGTGGGATTTTGCTTCTGACACAGTGACATCTGACACTGTACTTTATGCAGGATGGAAATATAAACCATATCTTGTTTTCAGAAGCACAGAACCGTTTTCACTGAGTGCAGGAAATAAAGGATGGGACGGAACCATAGACTGGTCTGTTGATGCAAAAGACTGGAATACCGGCTGGGAGGGTTTATCTGCTGATGCAGTGAAGTCATCAGTGAATGATTATTATTACCTGTATGTCAGAGGGAAAAACAATAACAAGATTGCTGGATGCGAAGAGGATTCAAATCATAATCATATAAATAAATGGACCCTGGAAGGATCAAAAGTAGAATGCTGGGGAAGTATAATGACTCTTCTGAATTATGAAGATCCTGACAGTATTATTCTGAGAAACGGAGAGGGTGGAGAAACAGTAAATGAAGAATGCTTCGCATGTTTGTTTGAAGACTGTACATGTCTAACAGTCGCTCCGGAGCTCCCTGCATCTGTTTTATCTTCATCATGCTATAACAGAATGTTTCTTGGCTGCAAAGGGCTGACAGAGGCGCCTTTACTTCCTGCTTTAAAGCTTGCAGAAGACTGTTATGGTCTCATGTTCTGGGAATGTGAAGCCCTTAAAACGGCTCCTGAACTTCCTGCTGAAGAACTGTATAAACTGTGTTACGAGAGCATGTTTTATGGGTGTAAAGGACTTGAAACGCCACCTGATCTTCCTGCTTCTGTGATGAAGCAAGACTGTTATGTTGCAATGTTTAAAGGGTGTGAAAAACTTAAGACAGCACCTGCGCTGGCAGCCGCAGAACTTGCAGCAGGATGCTACAATTCCATGTTCTGGGAATGTACATCTCTTACAGCAGCTCCTGAACTTCCTGCAGAGCAGCTTGAGACAGAATGTTATGCATATATGTTTTTTGGATGCAGTTCCCTGAATATCAGCAGTGATGATTCTCAGGGAACAAAAATTCTTACTGTGCCTGATGGTCACGAGGATGATGTAGCTTTCATGTTTTACGGAACAGCCGGAATCTTTTCCGGAGGAGCTGGGACTCCTGAACCGGGTATTTATTACTGGAACTGATTCCTGACATAAAAAAACCTGAACGGAAGTTCAGGTTTTTTTATGCGAAAGAATCTGTCAGTTTTTTCTTTCCCTGAGAAAAAGGACTGATGCAGTGACTGCCCCTGCTGCCATAAGAACTTCAGCAGCGGAGGGAATCAGTTCCGGCATGGGATTATCCCATGCAAAAACCGGAAGCTGAGGATAAAGAAAAATCAGCAGATGCCATGAAAGTGAGGATATAAGACCGCAGACAGCTGCAGCGGATTTGTGTTCTGACCGGAACATCATCAGACATAAACATATTATTCCTGCCGTAATCTGTACCGATGCTGCCGCTGCAGCAGCAGGCCATGCGTCATGAATCTTCACTGAGTTCATCAGCATTATAACTGCACTGCTTCCGGAAAGAAGAAAACTGCCGGAAAACAGGTACACTGCTGCTCCGGAAAGTTCTCTGTGACAGTGTCTCAGCCTGTCACTGAATCCTGAGATCAGCACCATGAAAAGACATCCTTCTGCAAAAGAGGACAGTGCACCTGCCGTAAAAATGAGACCTGTATTCAGAGGAACAGGACATACTGTATTCCAGAGAATGGCTGAACTGCCTTCCATGAAAAAACACAGGAAAACAGCAGCAGATGCCGGAATCCAGAGAAGTTTTTCAGTGAAAGAATTTCCCTGCCTGTTCTTCCCGAAAACAGGAACAGCAGTCAGAATAACTGCCGCTGCAGCTGAAAGCATGAAAACATAAACAAGCTGTGCAGGAGAAACGGATGTAAAGGATTCTGCTCCTCTGAAACTGAAAGATTTCCAGAAACGGAGAGGCTGTCCTGCATCAGCAAAAATCAGTACTGCATAGATTACGGCTCCTGCAGAAAATGATTTAAAAGAAAATTTCACTGCAGGGAAAAGGGAGTCTTTCCTGAGAATAAAATAAAGAAACAGTAAAATCACTGTGCCGCACAGCATGGAGAGCAGAAACTGTGCTGTAAAAACTGCAGTACCTGGCAGTGTTCCTGAAGGCACGTCTGTGAACCATCTGACAAAAACACAAATGAGTCCGGCTGCTGTCAGGAGCCGCATGAGAATAAAGGGAATTTTGTTTTTCATTTCATCCCTCCTCTGTTTAAAAGTTCCCTGCGGCTTTCCTTTGAAGTAAGGAAAAATACAGATGTATTTTCTGCAGAAAAAATGTCTTTTGAAGGACGGAAGGCCCTTATGTCTGCTGCAAGTTCTGCTACAGGACTTTCCGGATCATTGATGTTCCCGAAAGTCAGAGCCTTCTGTGGACATGCGGAAACGCATGCCGGAGTATATGTGAATTCTTTTTCAGGAATGCCTGCTGCGGCTGCCTGTTCCTTTTCTCTTCGGAGTATGTGATGGCACAGGCTGCATTTTATGACAGTTCCTGCTGCGTATGGTTTTATGTCGGGATTCAGCTGAATACGTCTGTAATCCGGCCTGTTCTTTATATACCGGAGTGCTCCGTAAGGACAGGCTGCAGTGCATGCTCTGCAGCCTGTGCAGTGATCGTTCATAATGCCTGTGATTCCGTCCTCTCTCTGATGTGCTGCCCCTGTGGGACAGACCAGTGTGCATGGGGCCGGCTTTTCCGGTGTTCCGCAGTGGAGACACATGGCAGGAAAGGACAGAACTGATGTTTCCGGCCAGGGCTGATTTCCTTCCAGTGTTTTTATTTCTGAAAGGGGAGGGCAGCCAGGGGCAATGCTGTTTTCCACTGCACAGGCTGCTGTACATAGACCGCAGCCTGTGCATCTGTCCAGATCAATGGCCATGGCCCACTTATATATGCTTTTCTTTTTTCTCATGATTTTTTTACCGCTTTAATTCCGGCCGGCAGCCATCCGGCCATGCCTGTAAGGGAATCCTTTTCCCTGTTCATTATATGCAGCGGATTTGATGCATACAGCAGGTTCTTTTCCACCGGCATATATCCTGTGTGTACTGCAGCCGTTCCGGGGGCTGCCCTGTTTGTCAGATGGACAGAAAAGGGGCCTGTCTGTCCTTCCTTGGATTCAAGGTACAGGGAATCTCCTTCCATGAGACCTGCTTTTTCCCCGGTAACCGGGTTAATAAAGACAGTCAGGCCCGGTCCGGTTCCGGAATCAGCAGAGCCGGCAGTAAGGACCGGACCTGCCCATGGAAAATCAAAGATTCCTGAACTCAGTGGAATAAGGGTCAGGGCCTCACCGGCCTTTTCTGCCGGAATGCGGCTGATCTGTTCCCTGAAGATTTCTGCTTTGCATATATGTTTTCTGATGAATATTTTTTTTCCGGATGATTTCTTTCCGGGCATCATGCCGGCTCTGTGGAAAATTTTACTGAGCCATTCCTGGGGTTCCGGTGTCAGATCCGGTCTGCCTTCTGCCTGTGACATCAGTCTATCCTGAAGGGACGGAGCAGGCAGAATTATATCTGCATACAGATCTGTTTCCTTAATTGTATCGGTTATTGAAACCACAAAGGACTGTTTCAGCTTTTCTTTCAGTTCCTTTCCGCAGCAGCTCATGAAAACCGGATCTGCCTGATTTATGATAAACGTTCCGGCCCGTTCTCCTGCAGCAGAGTCCGGTGCCGTCTCTCTGAGTTTCTTTCCGTATTTTCCAGGACCTGCTGCCTCTGTTTCCAGTCTGTAATCCTTATTCAGCATTAAATTCAGAGCAGACACAGCCATTATCTCTGCAGATGATGCCGGACAGGCTGTATCCCCGGTCCGTGTTATAACCGCAGGTCTTTCTGCAGACTCCAGAGCACGGACCAGTTCTTCTATTCTGTCAGCGGAAAGACCTGTGCCGGCACAGAGCTGATCAGCTGACATGTCCAGTACCTTTATCCATCCCGGGGCTGCCGGCAGGACATGTTTTTTTACAAGGATGGATGCCAGTCCGGCAGCCAGAATGGCTTCTGTTCCGGGGGCAACCGGAAGCCATTCATCTGCCAGAGCAGCCGTTTCTGTACAGAAATTTCCTGCATAGATCAGACGTCCTGAAAAGTTTTCCCTGCAAAGCAGCTGCTGTCTGTCCGGTCCTGGATTCCATCCGCCATAGACCTGAACTCCGAGACTCAGAATAAGATCTGCATTTTTCAGGTCATATACAGCTCTGCCTCCGAGAACTTTTTCCTCTTCAAGACCGGCTGAGGGAATGGGGCACCAGAAGCCTCCTGCAGCCAGGGCAAAAGGTTTAAGTGTTTCGGAATTTTTTCTGTCTATAAAAACAGTTCTGTTTCCTGACTTCCTGAGAGCTGATGAGATTTCCTTCAGAACTTCAGCCGGATCTGCAGGTTCAAATTTTCCTGTACCCTTGCCTGCATTTTTCATGGGGCCGGATACTGTTTTTTCGCTGAATGGATTCAGAGATGAAAGGAGTTCTGCACATGAATTGTTTTCAGGTTCAAAATGTATAACCTTTCCGTCCAGCAGTCTGACTTTTATTCTGCACTGCGCTGTGCATCCTGTACACTGCGTGGAAAGAAATTTTTCCAGACCTGGATCAGCTTTGATTCCATGTTCCTCAGTAAGGCCGGAAAGCCGCTTTAACAGCTGTCCGGGCAGGCCGGAGAATATTATTCCGGAGACAGCTCCGGCTGCAGTTCCTCCTGCTGCTTTAAGAAAATCTTTTCTGGTAATATTCATAGTTCCTCAGTGACAGACAGAGCATCCTGTGTTTAACCCTATTGTTTCATGACAGTCCAGACACTGTGACATTTCCATTTTTTCTCTGACAAACGGTTCTTTAATGCCTGCCTCCGGGTGACAGGATCTGCAGGTGACCTTTTTTCTGCCGTCAGGAAATACTGCATTCATGGCAGTCGTATGACTGAATTCTGAATAAGCAGGAATGGATGACTGCCATGGTCTGTCTGTATCCTTAAAGTCCTCCGGTCTGAATGTCTGTTCCGGTTCATCCCCGTTTCCGGCAGATTCTGTCCTGGAATGACAGCCTGTACATTCTGCAGCAGAGGGCAGTCCTGTGAATGTCCCGTCTTCCCTGAATTTATGGCAGTCCGTACATTCAGTCCCCTGCAGGGATGTGTGTGTCAAGTGGCTGAAGGCAGGGCCTGAATGTCCTGCAGGCCTGCTCCGGTCAGCGGATGCAGCAGTGAATGCAATGAGGGCTGCAGCTGTAAAAGGTATTATGATTAAAAGAAAAGTACGCATTTCCTGACTCCGGTTCTTTTTTTATTTTCCGGCTGGAGTTTGTCAATTAATTCTGTGCTATAAAAATGATTCTATGAATCTGCGTACTTCATTTTTCCCTGTGAAGATGCCGAAGTGTCCTTCACAGAGGATGTCTGCATTCATGGATGCGAGAAAACGAAGGGAGTTTTCGTACTGCTTCCTGTCTGAACGGAGTATTACTCCCCCTATGGGGCCGTGAACGTCCTGCCCGAAAAGGATCAGCTTTTCATCAGACATAACCGTAAAGACACAGGATCCCGGAGTATGTCCCGGAGTGTGGTGCATTTTTACTGAAAGACGGTCCAGGCTGATGTTTTCTTCCTGTCCGCTGAGTACAATATCCACCGGTGAAGGGAAAAAACTTCCTCCGTAGGCCGAGGCCCCTGTAACATCCTGATCTCCGGAAACAATAAAGCCTGCATCCTCCCTGTGGGCTGCAACCTGAGCTCCTGTTGCTTTTTTAAGGCTGATGATGCCTCCGGTATGATCAAAATGGCAGTGGGTTATGAGCAGATACTTTATGTCTTCCGGTTTTGTGCCGGCAGCCTGAAGATTTTCAAGAATCCTGTCTGTATCTGTTCCGGCACCTGTATCCACCAGAGCAGATGATTTCCCGTCCTTTATGAGATAGACTGCCGCATCAGAAGATCCGGAAAATCCGTTTCCACCGATCTGAAAAATATCCGATGTAATCTGAAGAAAATTCTGTCCCATGTTATTCCTTCCCGATATCTATTACAGAACAGATATCCCCGTTAACATTGTATTCAGTTTCCGGATTGTATAAATCCGGAAAGTTCTCACCGTCAACAATATACATGTATCTGTAGGTTCCTGCAGCAAATTTTTTTGTCAGGGTCCATATTCCGTCTGATCCACGTTTCATGAGATCATTTTCCGGATTCCAGTTGTTGAAGTCTCCAACCAGTGATATAAGTCTTGCTTCCGGTCTGTAGAGTCTGAATTCCACGGCTCCGTTTTCTGCTGTACGGTAAGTCACATGGGTGGAATAGAATGGACGTGGAAGAGATGCTTCGGAAATAAAGGAACCGGTTCTGTCCCCTGTATATGCAGGATTTTCAGGGTCCCGGATCAGAACGCCGTCAACACAGAACTTGTACAGGATTTCCTGTTCATCAACTTCAGAAGGCAGGAAATAATACCAGATTCCGTTGCTGTTCCTTTTCATGGATACTGTGTTCCAGCCGGAAAAGTTTCCTGTTATGGAAACTGATGCTGCCTTTCTGTTTTTGTAAGTGAACAGAAGACCGCTGGCCACAGGTTTTTTCCCGGAAAGTGTTCTGTCAGTATCGATCATGGTAACAGGAACAGGACCGTCTGCAGTCTTTATGTTTTTAAGGGCATAGGAATAAATCTCGGGAAGTTTTACGGCCTTTCCTGTTTTTTCTGCCGGATAAAAGGCTGTCAGACAGAGAGACAGCATGAGCAGTGCCGGAATATAGAACCTGGTCATTTTTCAAACCTTGTCAGCTTTAATATAATTTACTCTTATATTAATTATGTCGATAAATAAGATGAAAAAATTAATTGCTTTTTTCAGGCTATGCACGGTAAATAATATTTTTACAGAAAAATCAGGTTGCGGCAGGGAATATGACCGAAGCAGATAAAAAAAAGGAAATCACTTATACTCCGGAAGAACTCCGGGAGATCGAAGAAATCACAGGCACAGTTGATTCCATGCTTCTGGCCAATAACAGCTTTTCTGTTTCAGAAGTTAACAAGTACAGTGAAAAGGGAAAGCAGGAAAAGAAGAAGCCGGCTGAGCCGGATGATTCCGCCTTTAATTTTGCAGATCTTGATCCGGCTGATGATGCTGAAGGTCTGCCTGTTGATTTTTCGGAAGGAATACCTGTTTCGTCTGTTCCGGATTTCGAAGATTTCGGTAATGAATCTGATATTCAGGACATAACCGGTCTTATAAGGGATACGGAAGATGCTGATGATGCGAATTCTTTCTCCGTGGCTGATGAAGATCAGCCTGAGGATATTACATCCGTTATTACAGAAGTGCCTGATGAGGATGTTTCTGCTGTTCCTGAATTTTTTGATGATCTTTCTGATGAGACATTCAGAGGAACGGATGAACCGGCGGAAGATGTTTCTCCGGAAGATGAAGATTTCGCCGGGGACAGCAGCCGTTCAGAAAGTCCTGATGCCGGCAGAAAAGGATCTTCCTTTGATGAGCTGAAATCCCTTGTTGCAGATGAACCAGAATCCCTTGATGATGATGAAATTTCAGGAAGCATCCGTCATAATTCAGAATCTGAAGAGGACTATTTACCTGAAATTTCAGGACCTGAACCTGATTCTTTTTCACCGGAAGAAAATGATGACATGTCTTCCGAAATAGACAGTTTTCAGATGCCGGAGGAAGACTTGCCGGGAGAGACCGATGAGGCTCTGTCCGGTCTGCTTTCGGATATGATCCCGGGTGACGGAGATAATGCTGCAGATGAATCTGTTCCTGACTCAGAATTTAACATGGATGATATTTCTTCCGTGGATGATGAGCAGTTCCCTGAGTCTTCAGAGGATACAGAAGATGAAAACGTAACTGATGATTTTACGGATCTGCCTGTTCCGGAGGAGTATGAGGCTCCTGCACCTGATTCATCAATGGGAGAAGAGGACACAGAGGAAACTGATGAATTCCAGGATCTGTCCGGTGCTTCCTCTGCAGAGGAGAGTGATGATTCAGGTTCATACGGCTATGATTCCATGCCGGATATTCCGGAACCGGATGACATGGTTTCTGCTTCTCCGTCTCCTTTCCAGGATGACGACATCATGTCTCCTGTATCAGAAGAGGAAGATCTGCCGGATGATGAGGATATCCGTGCCGTTATTGCTGAAGATGATGAATCAGATGAATATGAAGCAGGAGAAGAAGATGAATCCGGAGATATTGAGCTTTCCCAGAAGGAACTTAAAAAGCTCAAAAAGGCTCTTCTGCTTTTCAGTCCTGTTCTCCGGAAAAGAATTGTAGATATTATTGTAAACAGTAAAATTTCGGCAGCTGATTCAGGTGCTCTCATAGACATGATCATCGCCGGTCAGTCTGAATCCATAATCCGTTCCTTTGTGGAAAAACTTACGGGGGAATCTGTTCCGGAAGGAGCGGCCTCATCCGGAAGGAAACCTCTCTATTCCAGACCGGAATATATGCTGGAGGGAAGGGAACGGCAGAAACGCAGACTTAAGTTCCTTAAAATTGCAGGTGCAGGTGCTGCTGCAGCCATAATTCTTATAATTCTGGGCTTCCATAATATTTACAGACCTCTGATGGCAAAGAGGCTCATTGATCAGGGAACAGAGCTCATTCTCCGTCCCGGTGACTATGAATCCAAAATTTCTGACTACAGGGAAGCAGAGGACCGGGCAGCCCTTGTGGAACAGAAATACAGAAAGAACTATATCTACGGCTTTAACCGCTATGGAATGGCCTATCTCAAAAAAAAGGACTATCAGCGAGCATACAGCAGACTCAACAAAGCCTATAAAACTGAGCCTGCAAATATGGAGACTCTTCTGAATCTGGGAAATTTTTATGCAAAGATTCCTGCTGAATTCTACAGTACAGTAAAAAAGGATACTGTTAAAAACTACTATCCGGAAGGGGAAACGAAGGACAGGACTATGTCCCAGCTTGATCTTTCCATCAATTTCTTCCGCCGGGCCCTTACTCTTGATCCTGACGAAACCAGAGCCATGTACGGAATAGGCAATGCATACTTTATGCTCGGACAGTACAGCAAAGCACGGGAATTCTATCTGGATATTCTTAAAACTGATGATGAATCAGTTGTCGGCTATTCAGGACTGCTGAATCTTTATATTGAAAAGGACGCCTTTAAGGAAGTCATGGGGCTTCATTCAGATATTCTCTACAGAGATCTTATGGAAAAACTGCCCAGGGCTCTGCTTTCAAAGCTGGCGGAATACTATCTGGGGAAAAAGAAGAGCGATTCCTTTAATATAAGAGTGGATTACGCTGTTCAGTCTTCAAAGCTTAAGGATGCAGATGACAATACTCTGCCTGCGGTACGTGGTGTTCTTTCCGCTCTTGAGGCAGTGGATCCTGAATATCCGCCTCTTATGCTTGCCAATGCACGTATTGCTCTTATGGAAAAGAACGAAAAGGTTGCTGAAAGATATATTGAAAGGGCTCTTGACCGGGAACCGGAATTTTTTGATTCTCTTGCCCTTATGGGGAAATTCTGCTACAGTACAAATCAGCCTGTTAAGTCTTACAGATTTCTTACGAAGGCCATGAACAGCCTTGGCAGTCAGCCTGAATTTACAGAGGAGGATTTTTACAGATCAACTGAAACTCCCGGAGAAAGCTGTGCAGTTCTGGGCAATATTTTCTATTATTACTTTGACAGGGTAACCAGCCGTTTCGGTGATCTGGAAGAGGAACCTGCAGAAAAGGAAAAAGACCAGGCTGCCAATTTCAATGTGGCTGCAGAAAAATATGAGGCTGCCTTGAAATACGGTTTTTCAAGTTCGGAAATTCACTACAATCTTGGCCGTATCTTTTATATGAACCGTCATTATTCAAAGGCTCTGGATCAGTGGCTTAATCTGTATGATGATTTTGTCAGCAGTCCTGAACTTATGCTGTCCATGGGAAATGCTTTTTATCATCTTGGTCAGTACGATGCTGGCAAGGGAGAATATCTCAGGCTGATCAATGTACTGGAGCATGAAGCAGAAGGCATCCGCAAGCCGGACAAGGCCAACAGCCGGCAGGCCGGGATTTTCCGTTCTCTTGCCTCTGCATTCAATAATCTTGGTGCTGTATACTGTCTCATGAAAGATGAAACCAGAAGCGAGATTTCCTGGTGGAAAGCAATCGATTATGCAAAGAGAATAGATATGGAAAATGAATTTGCCAGAGTTAATCTGGCAAGATCTGTCGGCCGGAAAAACAGACAGGAACCGGTTGTGGATGAAAATCTTCCGTACAGCATTAAATTTTATTCCAGCGAAATGCGCTGATCACCTGAGAGGAACAAATGAAAGAAAACTCTGTCAGAATTTTTCTGTTTAAAATAATGCCGAAAAGTTTATTTTCCAGAATTTTCGGCTGTTTTGCATGCCTCAGACTTCCTTCCGGTCTGCTTAAAGCCGTTATTCGCTGGTACTGCAGAACCTTTTCCGTAAATATGGATGATTATATAATACCGGAAAATGGCTATGCAACCCTGGATGAATTTTTTACCAGAGGCCTTAAGCCAGGAGCAAGAAAAACTGAAAAAGGAAATGTTCTGGTCAGTCCTGTGGACGCCAGAGTGGATCAGTTCGGAGAAATAGACAGATACACAGTGCTTCAGGCAAAGGGAGTGGAGTACTCCCTTAAGGATCTGGTTCCTTCTGAGCAGGCGGAACTTTTTGCAGACGGAACTTTTATAACACTGTATCTTTCCCCGGGAGACTACCACCGTATTCATGCTCCTCTTGACGGAAAAATAACCGGCTTTTTTCATATACCGGGAAAACTTTATACTGTTCAGGAATTTATGGTAAAGGGGCTGGCCGGTCTGTTTTCCATAAATGAGCGGCTTATTACATATATATCTGCAGGGAAAAAGGGCAGTGCTGCACTGTGCTGTATAGGAGCTATGAATGTTGGCCGTATAACACTGGACTGCAGGCCGGAAATTTCCACCAACGGCTTCTGCCGTAAACGCAGGGAAGTTTTTTTTACAAAGGATGAACAGGTGAAGATCAAAGCCGGAGATCAGTGCGGTGTTTTTCATCTTGGTTCCACAGTGGTTCTTCTTCTTTCAAAGGGGCTGGCGGAACTGGAAGTTCAGACCGGACAGAAGGTTTCCATGGGACAGAGAATAGGGAGAATTGCTGCAGAGCATGGCAGCCGCTGATTCCTTTGAAATGAAGGACTGTTCCCTGTCCTTTGACTGCGGGAAGGCTGTTCTTTCGTGCAGGGAATCGTCTGACGGCCGGCTGATGTGGATTAAACGTCTGGATGATATTTCCTCCGTGGACCTTGTCTCCGAGGATGACAGCAGATTTTTCCTTGCATGCAGAATGGAGAGCGTCAGCGGCAAATTTATTGCCCTGAACAGAGAAGACGGTTCCACATCCTGGATAATACAGGGGCTTGCCTTCCTTAATATATTCCACCACGGTTTTCTGTATCTTATTTTTATTGATGAAATGGAAAGATTCTATCTGCTTAAGGCTGATCCTGCAGACGGAGGAATATTCTGGCACAGGCGGGTCAGTCCGGATCTGTGCGAATATTCCATCGGCAGTGAGAAGATTGTACTCACCTATGATTCCGGAAAAACTGAATACATTGACTCCATTGAAGGCAGGCTTATATCTTAATTCTTGACAGAAACTTCTGTATGCACAGACTGTTTCCGGATACTGAAAATGATCACAGAAAAAATAATATCTGAATCACCTGAGTCAACAGTCAGCTTTTTTAAGGAAATGGGCAGCAGGGCAGAGCCAGGAACAGTCCTTGCTTTTTACGGGGATCTGGGGGCAGGAAAAACAGTGGCGGCAAAGGCTGTGGCAGACGGACTCGGCATAGCAGAAAATGTTACCAGTCCTACCTTTACACTTATGGAAACATATTCCGGAGGCAGGCTTCCTTTTTATCATTTTGATCTTTACCGTATAGAAGACGAATCCGAGCTGGATAATCTTTTCTTCGAGGAATACTGGGAGGGAGACGGAGTTTCTGTCATTGAATGGGCCCAGAGGGCTGGTTCCCGTCTTCCGGCACAGGCTGTTAAGATATATATTGAATATGTCAGTGAAACAGAAAGGAGCATAACAATTGAATATCCTGACCTTTGATACATCCACCTCCCTTGAAATTATTGTTCTTGCATCAGGAGGAAAATTTTATGTCAGGGGGGATCGTGGTGTGTCTGCTCATTCATCCAGTCTGTTTCAGGGAATAGGTTCTCTTCTGGATCAGGCAGGCATAAAAATGTCTGATGTTGACTGTATCGGAACAGGAACAGGTCCCGGTTCCTTTACAGGCATACGGATTGGGGTTGCAGCAGGACGGATGCTTGCTCAGATTCATAATGTCCCTGCTGCAGGAATTCTTTCCACTGATATCTTTGCTGCTTCAATGAAAAAATATGTTTCTGAAGGCAGTTTTATCCTGACAGCATTTGATGCCAAAAAAAAGAGAGTTTTCGGTTCTCTTCACCTTGTAAAAAACGGTTATCTGAAAACTGTGGTAACAGCAGGAGATTATGAGATCACTCAGCTTGCTGAAAAGTGCGACGGACATGTTCTTGCCATCGGAGACGGTGCGGAAAAATACAGGGATCAGATCACAGCTGTCTGGTCAGATGTAGCCTTCGCAGTCCCTGAACCTGACGGTGAGGCCATTACACAGCTTGTGAAAGATAAACTGCAGGAAGAAGGACTTCATGACTTCAGCACACTTCTTCCGTTTTACGCAAGAAAATCAGATGCAGAAGAAGCCTTTGAAAACAGACATTCCTATGCCTGAGCCTGTTTTTTCTGCATTCTGCTTTTTATGAGCTTTGCCTTGAATTCATCTTCCATGGGCTTAAGCATACTGTAAAATCGTTCAAGCTCTTCTTTCCCTTCTGAGTTGCCTGCAAAATCCACTCCTGCATACAGAATTCCGTCATTTGCAGTGCAGAAGGATTTAATATCTGCAACCATTGTGACAGGTGCCTGAAATTTAAACAGAATATCCACCATGAATCTGTCTGTCTTCATAATAAGTTTTTTTATTTCGGGATCTGTTATTTTTATTCTGGCTCCAAGTCTGCTTATGTCATCAATTTCCTGATGTACAGGGAAAATACGTGTATTGGCATCTGTAACTTTCTGCATGAACAGATCTGCTTTTTCTTTCAGATCCAGAATAATGTCAGGTTTCAAGTTTTCTTTCTTTGATATGATTCTTATATAGCCGAATATCACCTGTTTCTTTTCTGCCGATGAATCGGGGGCATAGATGAGAGGAATAATGGCCATGGATCTGTAGCCCTTGTCAGTATAGATCTTAATGTTTCTCTGAAGATCGTTACCGAACAGTTTTGCTGCATCAATAAAATTGCTGTTTACAGGGAAGTATGATTCAGTTTCTGACAGATCTTTTATAAAAACATTTTTACCGGTCTTCTTTACTTCTTTCAGCAGCAGATCTGTTTCTTTCTGGCTGAATATGTCTGCCGTAAAGTAATCGGCCATATTCATATTGGCAGTTTTCAGCTGTTCAAGAAGGACCTTTATTGCTGCAGGAACCCTGTTGTCGCTTATGCCAAGTTCAGTGTCAGGAATCCGGAAATTGACAGCACTGACTTCGTCTGCCTCTGGTCTGATTCTTATCCCTTTCCGGACATTGGATGCTTTCCGTACAAAATTAAGTGAACAGCGGAATTTTCCTGCAGATATTTTTTCTGCAATATTAATTTCAAGCTCTACATATTTGTCTGTCAGGCCGTGAACAGTTATTATTTTGTCTTCAGGTTCGTATTCCGCAGCTGTAGTCAGGAGAAAAGTTCTGTCGCTGAAATATTCAGTTATGAAAGCTTCTGTTTCTTCATTGGTTTTTTTTATATAGAATTTTGCAGTCTGGTATCTGCTTTTCAGCATTTGAAGAAATTCATCTTTTTCATATATCAGGTCAAATGGTCTGTTTGTTTTCTGTACTAATTCTTTCATTGTATCTCCGGCTGTCAGTGCAGTGAAAAAATGAATGTCAGTTAATAAAAAATGTCAGAAAAAATTTCTGAACAGAAAAGGCAGTTTATAATAAAAAAGAGGGATTTTTTATCCCTCTTTTTCAAGCGGAAGTCTTTAGTTATTTACAGCATGACTTCTTTGGTGCTGCTTTTGGCTTTGCAGCTGCTTTTGCTGCTGCTTCTGCTTTTTTCTTTTCTGCTGCCAGTTTCTTAAGATCTGCAATTTCAGCCTTAAGAGCTTTAGCATCTTCAGTCATTTTTGCAAGCTTAGCAGTTTTCTTTTCCAGATCATTGCTCAGCTGTTTGAAAGTCTTTTCTGCCATGTCCTCACCTTTGTAGAAAAAAATTTTTTGAAGTGTCGAATACGGTTATGTATAGGGATAAATTAAAATTATGCAAGTAAAAAACGGATATATAAATAAATATTAAAAAAAATTTTACAGCTTTTTCTGTCTTAATTTGCAGTTAAAATCATGCTTTACAAAAAATTTCCTTCGGATTTTCTGCCGGAAGGAACTTTATAAAAAAGTTCCTGTCAGAAAAAGAACAGAAAGCAGGGGATAATATGTCAAAACAGCTTCCGTCAGTAACGATCATCGGCAGACAGAATGTGGGGAAATCCACACTTTTCAATGCTCTTATCAGAGAGAAGAAAGCCATTGTAGATGAATATGCAGGTCTTACAAGAGACGTCATCAGCTTTACAATGAATTTTGAAGGAAGCTCATTTGTCCTGTCAGATACTCCAGGTCTTGACCTTCCAGGCAGTGCTGAACTCTCATCTGCTATTATGGAAAAGGCATATGCCAGACTGGAGAGTTCTTCTGCTGTTATTTTTCTCATGGAATATCCAGGACCGGAGGCATATGACTGGAAGCTTGTGGAAATGGTCCGCAGGCTGTCTGTGCCATCCATCATTGCTGTAAATAAAATGGACAACAACGAACGTATGGAAAACATGTCCATGTTTTATGAAATGGGCATACAGGACCTTATTCCCATATCTGCTCTCAACAGAAAAAACATAAGCCTGCTGCTGTCCAGGCTGACACAGATGCTGCCGAAAGTAAGCGGAGGTCTCCGTGATCCTGACATCACCATTGCACTGGCCGGCCGTCCGAATTCAGGAAAATCAACACTGCTTAATTCCTTCCTTGGCTACGACAGAGCGGTTGTTTCCGACATCCCCGGAACAACAAGGGATTCGGTTGATGACTTCTTTAATTATCATGGAAAGCTTATCCGTGTTGTGGATACAGCCGGCATCCGCAGAAAAAGCAAAGCTGCAGACGGCATAGAATTCTATTCTTTTAAACGTACTCTGGATGCAATAAAGAAGTGTGATGTTGTCATTCATCTTATTGATGCCTCCGCAGGCATTACCGAAACAGACAAAAAAATTTCCGATGCAATAATATCAGAAGGCAAGCCTGTAATTCTGGCAGTTAACAAATGGGACCTGATTGAAAAGGATCACAAAACATTTGATGAGTTCCGTGATAAAATAGTTTTTAAATTTTACAGAGCTGATGATTTCCCCATCATTTCAATTTCCGCCATGAACAGACTCAGAACAGACAGGATACTTAAAACTGCCCTGGAACTGAAAGAACGGGCTTCTGTGAGAGTTGAAACTCCCAGGCTGAACCGTGCCATTGCAAAAATGCTGGATTCCGGCAGACTCCCTCAGACAGGAGGAAAGCTTAAGATTTACTATGCTGCCCAGACAGATACGGTTCCACCTAAATTCCGTTTTTTTGTAAACGATGCATCTCTTTTCCGTCCGGATATGGTTCGTTATTTTGAAAAAAGCATTCAGAAGGAATTTGACATGAAGGGAATTCCTGTCATCATTCAGCTGGAAGGGAAAAAGCATATTGACAGGGAAGAAAGGCTTTCTGTGAAGAAGAATGCTGACAGCAGTGAAAGACCTTCCGGAAAGAGCTCCGGGAAAAAAGTTTCTAAACGTCCTTCCCGGAACTGACTGCAGACCGTCCTGCAAAGGACTGGGCAATAGTTGCGGAATCTGCATACTCCAGATCCGAACCTGCAGGAAGCCCCCGTGCGATTCTGGTGACCAGCACTTCTGTCTTTTCCAGAAGGACAGAAATCCAGGCTGCAGTTGCATCTCCCTCGATGGTGGAATTAAGGGCCAGAATTACTTCTTTTACAGAACCGTCTCTGCATCTGTCTTCCAGAGCCTGAAGATTTAGATCTCCGGGACCGATTCCGTCAAGAGGGGAGATGAGTCCGTTCAGTACATGGTACAGCCCCCTGAATTCACCGGCTGCTTCTATGAAAAGAATGTCCCTGGGACCTTCCACTACACAGAGAAGATTCCGGTCACGTTTTTCGTCTGTACAGATGGAACATACAGGACTGTCTGATATTCCTCCGCATCTGCTGCATGTCTTTATATGTTTTTTAACGTCAGAAAGTGCATTTACAAGGGACTGAACCTGTGAGTCTTTCATACGGAGAATGTGGAAGGCCAGGCGGGAGGCACTTCTGACTCCTATGCCGGGAAGCCTTGACAGCTCTTTTACAAGAGCGTCAAGGTATGCTGAGGGTGTTTCCAAAATCAGCCAAGCCCCGGAATGTTCATTCCGCCTGTAAGTGAAGCCATTTCTTTTGCAGACTGAGCTTTCATTTTTTCCGTGGCGTTGTTTACTGCTGATACAACGGATTTTTCTATTTTCTTTACATCGTTCTGGGCAATGAATTCCGGTTTTATGGAAATTTCCAGAAGGGAGAATTCTCCGTTAACAACGGCTTTTACATTTCCATCATTGGATTCATCTTCTGTTTTTGATGCCTTGAGTTTTTTCTGAAGGTTTTTCATTTCCTTTTGAAGTTTCATGAGATTGCCCAGATCTCCAAGTCCTTTTAACATTATGTTCTCCTTGAATGGCTACTTGATTATTTCGCCAAAAAATTTTTCTTTGATTTTTTCTGTCCCTGACATTTTTTCTGTGGAAGGTTGCTCAGGAAAGTCTTCCTTTATGACAGGGATCTTTTTCTGTTCAGGCACAGCTTTTTTTTCAGGTACGGCGGATGATGCTTCAGGTTCCGGAAGTTTTATTCCTTCTTCTCTGTTCAGTTTTGTCAGCACGGAAGTCAGGGAAGGTGTCTGCCTGATTCGTATCATATCCAGCAGGGCCATCTCCATGTTGATTCTTTCGTTAAAGGAATATTTCATATCTCCTTCCATTTCCATGGCAACACGGAACATCCGGCTTATTTCTTCATCGGAAAAAAGATCTGCCGCTGATGCAAAGCTGTCATATTCATCCTGTGACAGCCCGAGAATTTTTTTTACAGGTATGCCGTTTTTAATGAGTCTGATGGCCCTGAGACTGTCAATAAAGCCTGCTGCATATCTTGGAATATCTGCTCCTGAAACCGAAACTCTGTCCAGCTCACTGAACACAGCAGCTGCATCGCACTCTCCGATCTTCCGCAGCAGGAAACAGTAGCTTTCCGGAGGAACTATTCCCAGTATGTTCAGCACTTCGCTGATATCTGTCTCTTCCTCCCGCCCTGCGGTAAAGGATATAACCTGATCAAGCATAGACTGTGCATCCCGCATGGCCCCGTCCGCTGCTCTCGCCACAGGATAAACTGCATTGTCAGAAACCTTTATTCCTTCTGCTTCTACAATCTTTTTCAGGTGGTCTGCAATTACATCCACAGGAATTTTTCTGAAAAAGTATTTCTGACACCTGGACAGGATGGTTTCCGGTATTTTGTGATATTCGGTTGTGGCAAAAATAAAGATTATGTGTGCCGGTGGTTCTTCCAGTGTCTTCAGCAGAGCATTGAAGGCTGCTGTGGTGACCATGTGGACTTCATCTATAATGTAGATTTTGTATTTTCCCTTTACAGGGGCAAAGTTGACATTTTCCCGGAGTTCCCGGATATCGTCCACCCCGTTGTTGGATGCTCCGTCTATTTCAATGACATCAAAGGATGTGCCTTTTGCTGTTTCAGTGCAGTTTTCACATTTTCCACAGGGATCAGGAGTGGGGCCGTTTTCACAGTTCAGGGCTTTTGCAAGGATTCTGGCAACGGTGGTTTTCCCCACACCTCTGGGGCCGGAAAAAAGATATGCATGGGAAATTCTTCCGCTGCGGATACTGTTTCGCAGGGTTTTTGTAATATGGTCCTGAAAGACTACTTCATCGAATGTCCGGGGACGCCATTTTCTGGCGATTACCTGATAAGCCATAATGGTCTGGTTTTATTTCGGAGAGGGGGGGATTCGAACCCCCGGTAACTTGCGCTACACACGCTTTCCAAGCGTGCTCCTTCGGCCTCTCGGACACCTCTCCTTATTGTATGATGAACAGCAGCGTCCCTGCGGAGAGAGAGGGATTCGAACCCCCGGTGAGCAAAAGCCCACTACGACTTTCGAGGCCGTCCCCTTCGGCCGCTCGGGCATCTCTCCTGTTCATGCCATGACAGCAGATAAGATGAAACGGCTGTTTTTGTAAAGTATTTTTTTGCTTTTCCTGCTGAATCGCAGGTGCTGCACAGACAGCAGGAATCAGTTTTTTTCTTCTTTCAGTGAAAGCAGAACCACTGCTGATATTCCGATAAAAATTCCGGTCCACGCTGTAAAAGATGGAATTTCATTGTATATAATCATGCCGAAAACAGTGGCTGCCACGGTCTCCACTGAGGCAAGTATGGATGCCTTCCCGGTTTCCACATACCTGAGACCTTCTGTAAAACAGAAATAGGGAAATACTCCTATAATCAGTGCGTTCAGCACAAATACAGATGCTGCCTCATATGTATGTTCAGCAAAGGCTGCTGTGATGGCAGACCAGTCTGCAAAGACTGCACATCCTGCAAAACCCAGAAAGAAGCTCCAGAAATTTATAGTCATGGGAGCATACCCGCGGTTTACTGCAAATCTTGAAAATATGCTGTAAAGGCCGTAAACCACGGCAGACAGACATCCGCACAGCAGTCCTTCTGCAGACAGGCTGCCGTGATTATTAATGACATCTGTAACAAGAATGCAGCCTGAAAAAGCCAGAATCAGAGCAATCACCTTTATTCCCGTAATCTTTTCCTTAAAGATAAACCTGGAAAAGACTACCACAAAAAACGGAGCCGAGCACATCAGCACTGCTGCAAGGGAAACAGAAAGCCGGACAATGGCGATGTTGTAGAAAACATTCATCAGTGCAAAGCTGACAATGCCGGAACCTGTGAAAATCCACAGATCCCTGAACTTTATGCGAAGCTGATTCCGTCTGAAGATGAGCAGGAAAAGTCCCAGAACAGCAGATGAAATAAGTGCACGGGCTGCAGTGATGGAAACGGAATCAAGCCCCATGGCGGAAAGTCTCCGGACAAAAAAACCTGCAGAGCCCCACATGATTCCTGCTGCAGTGATCATCAGCGGGGCTGCGGCTGACACAAATTTTCTGTTCATAAAAACTGAAAGGGCTACAGAAGAATCTGTTCCTTGTCAGGAAGTATAAGATCTGAAGGAAGATCCCCGGCTTCAACTGCAGTGAGAGGAGTTATTTCCACAGTTTTTGTTCTTTCCGGAACAAAAATGTTCCTTTCCCTGAGCCATTTCCTGTACAGTCCGTCCATAAGGGCACGGCTTGTTTCCGGGGAATCGTTTCCCTCTGCATTCTTCACAGGAGCAAACTCCTCCTCACGGGAAATTTCCATAACCATGGTCCGGTGTGCCAGAGGCAGAGAATCAAAAACGAATTTTTCAAACTTAAGTCCGTCAGTCTGCTTTATGCCGTCCTCTGTCCATATGCTGATCTTTTTCCTGGCAGTGTGATAGGGCAGTGAAAGAGTTCCGGATGTTATGCTTTCAATAAACGATACATTGAACAGATGTATTGCAACGCTGCCTGCCCGGTAAACCAGATTCCCGGAAGAGTCAGTCTGCTCTGCTTTTTCTGCAGGAAGATCCGAGTATTCCACCACACCGGAACGGCCGTCATCAAACTTTACAAAAACTCCTACTTTTTCTCCGGGGTCTGTCTTCATTATGGCCTTGCTGCTCACATCTGCTCCTCTGAGAATATGATAGCCTGTAAAGACCGGATCTGCTATTTTAATGAGAGGATTATCTACCTGAAAATAGGAAATAATGTCCACTCCGCGTGATTTAAGCATATCCAGAGCTCCTGAATCCTTCAGTGCGGAAAGACTTCCTCCGTGGCCGTCAGGATTACGGAAAAGGGAACATGGGCTTTCAAGAACCAGTTTCCCGGATGAATCCAGGGAAGGAATCATATTCTGCGGGAAAATGAATACATCTTTCCTGTCCAGACCGAAATAATTCATTTTCCTGAAATATCTGCAGGTGGCCTGGTGATTCATTTCCGAAGTCATGACCAGCCATGGAACAGAAACCCCGTACTTCATGGAATATTTACGGAGTTTTTCTCCGTGGAACTGAAACAGGCTCTTCCCGCTGACAGGCCCTGCAGGGTACATGCCCTTTGGTCCGTCAAATCCGAGTCTGGATCCCTGACCGCCGGCTACAATGAAGGCTGCTGTGCGGCCCTGTCTTATGGCTTCCAGACCCGCCTCTTCTGCAAGAGCCCTTTCTTTGAAATCTGCTTCCGTCACAGGCTGATGAATGATCTCTTCCGGACCGAAACCTGCTGTTTTTTCAGGGCTGCCTGAAGATGCATAAAGTCTTTCCAGAAGCGGAAGATCAGCTTTTTTCAGCTGTTCAAGCAGATTGATTTTTTCTCCGTCAGAAAGCTGATTCCATACTTCAAAGACCTGCTGCTGACCGGCTGCATAAACCCGGTCAATAATTTCATTATATCCGCTGAATCGTATCATAGAATTATCCCTTACCTTTGCCGGTCAGATGCTTCTAAAGATTAATTGGCAGCCCCTGCTGTTTTTCACTGTCCCAGAAAGGGGAAAGCTTCAGCAGAGGATTGACAACATCCGGCATGACCGAAAGCACATAGTCGATTTCTTCCTCTGTTGTATATCTGCTGAGACTGAAACGTACGGAACCGTGTACTGCCGTAAAAGGCACATTCATGGCACGGAGCACATGTGACGGCTCCAGTGAACCGGATGAACATGCAGAACCGGATGAAGCTCCTATTCCCAGTCGGTCCATGTACAGGAGAATGGATTCTCCTTCTATGTAGCTGAAACCTATATTTGATGTATTAGCAGCCCTGTGTTCCCTGTTTCCGTTGACAGAGGCGTTTTTAAACATGGACAGCAGACCGTTTTCCAGTTTGTCCCTGAGCCTTTTTATGCTGTCTGTATATTTAAGATGATCCATAACCAGTTCTGCTGCCTTTCCGATCCCCACAATACCTGCAACATTTTCTGTGCCGGGTCTGCGGCCTTTTTCCTGATGGCCTCCGAATATTACAGGCCGCAGGGCAGTTCCTTTTCTGACATACAGAACCCCTGTACCTTTTGGGGCATGAAATTTATGTCCGGAAACAGTCAGCAGATCACATTTTATTTTTTTTACATCTATAGGCAGTTTCCCTGCGGCCTGGACTGCGTCCACATGAAATGGAATCTTTCTTTCACGACACAGGTTTCCGATTTCCTCCACAGGAAAGATAACGCCTGTTTCATTGTTTGCATACATTATAGATACAACGGCAGTGTCATCATCCAGCTCTCTGCGGAAAGTGTCCATATCCAGAAGGCCTTCCGAATCCACAGGAATGTAAGATACCCGGTAGCCCAGTCTTTCGTATTCCCTGCACTGATTGCGTACTGCAGGATGTTCCACTGCAGATGTGATTATATGTCTTTTGTCTTTCCGGAATCCCACGGTTCCCTGTACAGCAAGATTGTCAGCCTCGGAACCTGTTCCTGTAAAAACTATTTCGTATTCATGCTCGGCACCAAGCATGTCCGCAAGCATCCGCCTTGCATGCTGAATATCTTTTTCCAGAATGCCTCCGAAGGAATGCATGCTGGACGGATTTCCGTACTTTTCCGAAAGGAACGGAAGCATGGCCTCCACAACTGCCGGATCTGTTTTTGTTGTGGCATTGTTGTCCAGATAAACGTAGTCCATGATTACTTCCCCTGTCCTATGGAATCAGCCAGCCTTCTGGCTGCCAGTTCCTCCTCTATAATATCCTGAATCTTATGGATGCATGCTCCGCAGGCTCCGGCAGCCTTTGTGAAGTTGGTAACCTCCTCCACAGAGGAAAGCCTGTTGGCACGGATCACCCTGCGGATCAGAGTATCTGTTACGCTGAAACACTGGCAGATGAGTGTCCCGTCGATGTCATTGTCATCCGATACATCAGTTCCTCTCCATATGCTTACTGCCTTGTCAACAGCTTCCTTTCCCATGACAGAGCAGTGCATCTTTTCAGGAGGAAGTCCTCCCAGAAAATCAGCAATCTGCCGGTTGGTGATCTTTTCTGCTTCTTCCATGGTTTTTCCTATAAGAAGCTCGGTCAGGGCAGATGATGATGCAATGGCGCTTCCGCAGCCGAAGACCTGAAATTTTGCATCTGTTATGACACTGTTTTCATCAAGTTTAAGATAGAGTTTCAGAGCATCACCGCAGACGATGCTTCCGACTTCTGCAACTATGTCAGCATCTTCCATGATTCCGGCATTTTTCGGAGCTGTGTAAAAAGATTTGACTATATCTGTATAATCCCACATTTTATACTTCCTTGTTTTTCCTGACAGGAATTTCCCTGCAGACAGTTTCTGTTCACAGGGAAAAATATCATTACGGATACAAGGATAAAAGGGCGGAAGATTTTTCAATAATAATTTGCTTTATAAAAACACACATATAACAGCAGGAGGATAAAATGGAACCGCTTACATGGCTTGCAGCCGGTGCAGGACTCATGGCACTGGAGATTCTGGTTCCCGGGTTTATTATTTTCTGGTTCGGGCTGGGAGGAATGATTACGGCTGTCTTTGCCTGGGCTGATGTCGCTGTCCGGACAGAGGAGCAGCTGCTGGTCTTTTTTCTTTTCTCCATGTTTTTTCTGGGACTGTGGTTTCTCCTGTTCAGGAAAAAATTTTACAGAAAAGAGGATGATGAAAGGGATCCGACACTGGCAAATCTCAGAGGCAGATGTGAGGCTGCAGTGGAGCCGGGACATCCGGGGCTGGTTGAGCTTTATGAACCCTTTCACGGCATCCGAAGCTGGAAAGCTGAATCAGATGAACATATTGCCAGCGGTGCAGAGGTTTATGTGACCGAAGCATCCGGCATAAAACTTTTTATTAAACAGATTAAGGAGGACTGAATGACTTACTCTTTTGCTGCAGCCGTAGGGCTTCTGGCGGTTTTTCTTATTTTCAAAGGGGTCAAGATTGTACCTCAGGCAGAGAACTGGCTTATTGAAAGATTCGGGAAATATGCATGCACTCTTACTCCCGGACTCAGACTCATCAATCCTGTATTTTCCCGAGTGGCAAAAAGGATCGATATAAGGGAACAGGTTCTGGATCTCCCTCCTCAGGGAATCATCTCCGAGGACAATGCCACAGTAAAGGTGGACGGAGTTGTTTTTTTCAAGATACTGGATCCCTATAAATCCTACTACGGAATTGAGGATCTGCAGTGGGCCATCACCAACCTTGCACTGACCACACTGCGATCCATCATGGGAAAGATGACACTGGACCAGTCTCTGTCCTCCCGTGACAAAATCAATGCAGAGCTTCTTCATATACTGGACGAGGCCACAGATTCCTGGGGAACAAAGATTACCCGTGTGGAAATAAAGGATATTGTTCCTCCGGAAGGACTTCAGGAAGCCATGTCACTGCAGATGAGGGCAGAACGTGAACGCCGTGCCACGGTTCTTGAAGCCGAAGCCCAGAAAGAGGCTCAGGAAAAGAAGGCAGAAGGATACAAGCGTGCCCAGATACTTGAAGCGGAAGCAAGAAAAGAAGCCGCTCTCCGTGATGCAGAGGCCAGGGAAAGACTGGCTCTTGCAGAAGCCAATGCCATAAAATCAGTTGCAGACTCGCTTGCAGACACAAAGGGAGATCCGCTTGTTTACCTTCTGGGTCAGGAATATGTAAAAGGTCTTATGCAGATAAGCCAGTCACCTTCGGGGAAAGTTGTTGTGCTGCCTTCAGATTTTATGGATACACTGAAGAATATATTTAAATAGAAGTAACCCAGTTCAGTTTCAGTGCTGCCGCAGGCAGCACTGAAACTGTGCGGTTCCCCGGCCGTGAAAACATCAGAATCTTTCAGTTTGAGAGGCTGTCCGGTTTCATGATTCTGAGCAGTGTACAGAGAAAATCCCTTTTTTAAAGTTTCCCGCTTTTTTTTCAGCATTATTAAATATAAATGATTCAGAATAAAATTCTGTTTGACCGGTATTCCGCTGTAATAAAAAGTTGTTTATAAATTTTTTTAAGAGCTATGCTCGAGGGGAACATAATGAAAAAGTTATTTGTTTTAGTACTCTGCTCTCTCCTTGCTGCTGCAGCAGCTGCCGGCTGCGGGAAGAGCGGAAATTCTCAGATGCTGAAAGTCGGTATTCTTCAGCTGGTTGAACATCCGGCTCTTGATGCATCCTATAAGGGTTTTGTTGAAGGCCTTGCAGAAAAGGGGCTTGCTGACGGAAAGAATATTGTCATCGATTACCAGAATGCCCAGGGGGAACAGGTAAACTGCAATACTATTGCCACAAAATTTGTCAATGCACGTTATGACCTCATTCTTGCCATAGCCACACCTGCAGCACAGGCTGCTGCAAACCTTACAAAGGACATCCCTGTTCTTGTAACAGCTGTTACTGATCCACAGGCTGCAGGTCTTGTAAAGGACAACGCAATGCCCGGAACAAACGTTTCCGGAACATCCGACCTTACACCATGTGCAGCACAGATTGATCTTATAAAAAAACTGGTTCCTGCAGTTAAGACTATAGGTCTTATGTACTGCTCAAGCGAACAGAACTCTGTTTTCCAGATTGCTCTTGCAAAGAATCAGTGTAAAAAGCTCGGCATAAATTTTATTGATGCAACAGTTTCCAGCCTGAATGAAGTTCAGCAGGTTATGCAGGGCCTTGTTGGAAAGGTTGATGCTGTCTACGTTCCTACAGACAACATGCTGGCATCCGGTATGGCAACTGTTTCCAAAATAGCCGTTGACAATAAGATTCCTGTTGTTGCAGGTGAAGACGGAATGGTAAAAAACGGTGCTCTTGCCACATACGGAATCAACTACTTTGAACTTGGAAAACTTACCGGTGAAATGGGATATGAAATCCTGAAGAACGGAAAGAAACCTGCTGAAATGCCTGTACAGTATCTGCAGACTTTTGATTTCTCTTTCAACGAAAAAACAGCTCAGGCAATAGGAATCAAGAAGCCTGCTGATTTAAAGTAAAACCGGAGAAGTGTAATGGGTATTCTACTTTCCATGCAGGGGGCTGTTGCGCAGGGCGTCCTGTGGGGAATAATGACGTTAGGCGTATACATAAGTCGGATCGTAGCCATGTCGTTCTGTGAGCCAAGGAGTTGACACTTCATGTTGTCTTCCTAAGACCGCTTGGCCTCCGACTTGTGTAATGGGTATTCTACTTTCCATGCAGGGGGCTGTTGCGCAGGGCGTCCTGTGGGGAATAATGACGTTAGGCGTATACAT
>JAZRYV010000273.1:0-18379 GCA_045600925.1 Spirochaetota bacterium | reverse complement strand
ATTCCTCTCATAAATGTCAGGCAGGGATACGCCAGGTGTTCGACTGTATCTGCAGGCAGGGGGAGAATCATCAGCGCAGACAGAGGCATATGCAGAGCTGCAGAATCAGCAGGCTGCAGCAGTCTGCTGATTTCTGAAGGGAATGTAGTTCTTCCAGGATACCGGTACGGTTTTCTTGGAGGTACATCAGGTTCCTGTCATGGAAAAGTTTTCTTTACCGGAAACCTCAGATTCCATCCTGACTGTGACAGAATAACAGAGTTTATTCTTGACGGAGGGCTGGAGCCGGTATGCCTTGGCGAGGGGCCTCTTCTGGACCTTGGATCTGTTCTTTTTACAGGAGAAGAACAGTGAATTACGGCATGAAAAAAATTCTTGAAATATCCTCCTGCTGTTTACATATTATTAAGAAGGATACTTATGAACAGATATAAAATCATTTCATTTTTTCTTCTGCTTTTTGTTCCCTGTTTTCTGTTCGGAGAAACCGATTATCAGAAACAGAAGAAAAACCAGAAAGATGCGGTTTCATCCCAGAAGAACACTGCAAAAAAAGACAGAGATCAGGTAAAGAAAAAAATCCGGTCTTTTCTGGCTGATATCAACGGAATGCTGGACGGGAAAGAACTGATTCTTCCTGTGGATCCGGACAAGGCTGAGGATGCTGATGAAAACAGTGATTTCCACGACGGTTCAGGTGACGAGCAGAAAGAAAATACAGGGAAAAAAGAATCAGGAACACTTCCTGCAAAAGGAAAGATATCCGGCAGATTCGGCACCAGAACAGATCCTTTTTCCGGCAAGAAAAAATTTCATAAAGGAATAGATATTGCTGCACCAAAAGGCACTCCTGTATATGCTTCCGCATCCGGGAAAATTATATGCTGTGAATATAAAAAGAACGGTTACGGAAACCTTATAGTCATTGATCACGGCGATGACCTTTTTACCTGCTACGGACATCTGAATACAATAAACGTAAAAAAAGGACAGATTATTAAACAGGGAAGCAAAATCGGAACAGTTGGAAGCACCGGAAGATCCACAGGCCCTCATCTTCATTTCGAAGTCCGGAAAGGAGAGCAGCTTATTGATCCGGAACAGTATCTAAAGACAGACATGGACTGTTCCGGTAAAAACAGGATATAAAAAATAGCTTGATAATTTAACAGGATCTGTTTCTTTATATTTAACGGAGAAATTATGAGAACAATAGCCATATCCAACAACAAAGGCGGTGTCGGGAAGACCACCAGCACAGTGAATATTGCGGCAGCACTGGAAATTCTTGGCAGGAAGGTTCTTGTCATAGACATGGACCCTCAGGCTCATACAACATATCATCTGGGCTATCAGCCGGCAGACCTGAAAAACGGCATTTTTGAAGTGCTGAAAGGTGAAAGATACTACGATGAAGTCATCAGACACAGAAACGGCATGGATGTAATACCTGCAACACCTGATCTTAAGGATATAGATTTTCTGCCCTTTCCTGCCAAGGAATTCCTCCTGAAGGATGCACTGGCAAATCTAAACGAATACGACTACGTGCTCATTGACTGTCCCCCTTCTCTTGGAATTCTGACTCTCAATGCCCTGTCCTGGTGCCGGGAAATACTGATTCCTCTTCAGTGTGAATTTCTGTCCTTTCAGGGAATGTACAATCTGTACGAGGGCGTTCAGATGGTAAAGAAGAGGCTGAATAAACAGATAAAGATCTCCGGCATCATAGGAACCATGTATGACAAAAAGAAAAAGTCAGACAGGGAAATAATCAACGAAACAAAAGACAAACTGCCAGGAAAACTTTTTAAAACTCTGATCAGGGAAAACGAACACCTGAAAGTTGCTCCAAGCTGGGGAAAAACTATTTTTGAATTCAAGCCTGACAGCACAGGAGCTGTCGACTATCTTGAACTGACAAAAGAGATCACTGCAGCAGAAGAAGAATAATTTTGTCACAGCTTATCTTTAACATTGACGGCAGAGTTCCTGAATGCAAGGCCAGAGCCTGTACTTTTAAAACACTGCACAGTACAGTAAAAACTCCTGTATTTATGCCGGTGGCCACTGTTGCAGCTCTCCGTTCTCAAAACACTGCAGATGTGGCCGGACTTGGTTTTCCTGTACTTCTGGCAAACACATATCATCTTCTCCTTCGTCCCGGCATGGATGTATTCCGTAAGTTTTCCGGCATCCACAGATTTATGAACTGGCCTGCCTCAGTTCTTACCGATTCAGGCGGATTTCAGGTCTTTTCCATGTCGGACAAAATACGCATTACGGAAGAAGGAGCTGTATTCCGCAGCTACATTACCGGTGAAAAACTTGTTCTTGGTCCGGAGACCAGCATAGCCATACAGGAGACCATCAGCAGTGACATTATGATGGCAATGGACCAGTGCATTTCCTCCACTGCAGACAAAGCCAGCTGCACAGCTGCTGCAGATATAACAGCCAGATGGGCGGAAAGAAGTCTGAGGGCCAGAACTGATCCGTCCCATTTCCTTTTCGGCATAATACAGGGAGCATGTTTCCCGGAACTCCGGAAACAGAGTGCATCTCAGATCACATCACTTCCCTTTGACGGCTTTGCTCTGGGAGGTCTGGCTGTGGGGGAACCTGCTGATGTGAGAAACGAAATTATGGATATTACAACTGATTTCATGCCTGAAGACAGGCCCAGATATCTTATGGGTGTAGGAACACCTGCTGACATTATGGACGGAGTCTTCAGGGGTGTGGACATGTTTGACTGTATTCTTCCATCTGCAATGGGCCAGCAGGGAGTGGCATTCACTTCTAAAGGCCGTATAGAACTGCGGAGAGGGCTGTATAAATTCCAGGACAGACCTCTGGATGAAAACTGCTCCTGTCCTGCCTGCAGGAACTACAGCAGAGCCTATCTCCATCACCTGATCAAAGCAGGAGAATATTTCGGAGGACAGCTTGCCGGACTTCATAATCTGACATTTTACAAAAAGCTCATGGATACCATGAGAGCAGAGATTCTGAAAGGCAGTTTTATTAAATTCTACAGGGAAAACCGCGATATTATAAAAGGTGACGATATTGAGAATCCCCCGGTTCCTCAGGTAAAAAAAGAAAAAAAGCTTCCGGCTCTTGGCAGCTATGAAATCATCAGACAGCCTCAGGGGTTTTACAGCATCAGAAACAGGAATTACGGAGAAGTTATTCATTCCGTCACAAAACCTGACGAGGAAGCCAAAAGACTTTATGCAGACCAGGCTCATATGTCTGACGCAGCAGGCCGCATTCAGGAACAGGAACTGGTTCTCTGGGATGTAGGTCTTGGCGGAGGTTTTAATGCCATGGCCGCACTGTCCCTCTGGGAATCATATACAGATGAACAGCGCCATGGTAAAAAACTGACAGTCATCAGCTTTGAAAAAGATCTGGATTCCTTCAGACTTGCAGTAAAGCATCCGGAATTCTTCACACACGTAAGGCACAGTGCCCCGTCATCCCTGCTGAAAAACGGACGGTGGGAATCCGAAAACGCAGAATGGGTGCTGAAAGGAGACTTTCTTAAGGAAATGGATTCAGCAGCTCAGCCGCATATAATATTTTATGATCCATTTTCCCCTGCCTCAGAGGATTCCCCTCTCTGGTCTGCAGATACTTTTCGCAGAGTGTTCCTCCGCTGTCATGGCCGCCCTGCAGAACTGTTTACATATTCAAATTCAACTGCAGTCAGGGCTGCACTGCTGGCTGCAGGTTTCTATACAGCAGAAGGGGCTTCCTCTGGTCCTAAACCGGATACAACTGCCGCCTTCACTTCCCATGAGGCAGCAGATCCCAGGTTTCATCTTCTGGGGAAAGCCTGGCTTGAACGTCTCGGAAGAAGTCAGGCCCCTGTCCCCAGTGAGATACGGCTTGCTGCAGAAAAGCACCCGCAGTTCTGTCTCAGAGAAGAGGATCTTTGATGGAAGAGAATATTTTTTCCTCAGCAGATCCGGAAGTCCTGAAACAGCTGGTTACATTCAAAATGCCTTACGGCAGATATCAGGGGCTTGCCATATGCGACATTCCGGAACCTTATCTGGTGTGGTACAGAGAAAAAGGGTTCCCGGAAGGCCGTCTGGGGATGCTTCTTTCCACTATGTATGAAATTAAACTTAACGGTCTGGAATTCCTTCTTCGTCCTTTAAGGAAGAATCCGTAAATACAGAGACTTTTTCTGCACACGTCAGTTACGGAATTTCTATAATCAGCCTTTGCGATAATTCTTCCGATAATAAAAAGAAGATTTTTTATCTGCGGAGTTTTTCAATGTCAATTTTTCTGTATCTGCTGGGTTGTGCAGCCGGAATTGCTGTCTTCCTTTATATTTTTTCCACAGTGAATTCAGGGAAGGAAAAAATTAAAAAACTTTCTTATTCTCACCGCTCCGAAAATGAAAAGATTCCGGAAGAAAAAAAACAGGGTCATCCTGTTTTTACAATTCCTCCGGGAGAAAGGATGTGTCCCATCTGCAGAAACAGGCTGAATAAATACGAAGCCCTTTATGCTTCAAAAATAAAGGCAGGAAATCAGGATAAAATTCTTATTCACGGATGCAGATACTGCTATAAAGAGGACAGACCTGAACATCAGCTATTTTCCTGAATGCAGTACTTCTTCTGGAATATCCGGGATATCAGGCCTGTCGGCCCATCCGTATTCTCCTCTGATTGATGACACACTGCAGTAGCCGTGAAAGGTGCAGTTTTTATAGGAATCCACTTCATCCGAAACAGGATTATTTCTGAAACATGTAATCTGCTGCTGAAAGGACGGCCCCATGGGAAAAACAGCACAGCATCCATTTCGCAGAGCGGAAAGAATTCCCATTGGCCTCTGACTGCAGGCTGCATGAATTATTATTCCGTCAAAGGATCCCATTTCGAAAGCAATCCTGCTTCCGTCTCCTGCAAAAGATCTGATATTGAAAAAACCGTTGTCTATAAGATTTGTTCTGGCCATGGAAGCAAGGCCTTCATTGTATTCAATGGAGACCACTTCCTTTACCATGGTGGAAAGCACTGCTGTTGAATAGCCGGAACCTCCTCCTATCTCCAGCAGCCTCCAGTTTCCGGCAGGGGAAAGGATATCGATCATTTCCGAAAGCAGAGCAGGATCATCTGTTTTTTCTCCAAAACCTGCAGGCACTGCTTTCATCCTGTAGTACTGCATATTTACAGTACGTGGAATAAACAGTTCCTGTTCAACAGAAGCAAATGCCTTTACAGTTTTTTCACTTCTGCCCATTTCCCTGAGCTGCTTTAAAAAATTTTCCTTATCCTTTCTCATACCTGCACGGTTACTGTTCAAAAACAGGCTCTGCGGATTCAAAATCCTCATCCCTGCCATAGGACAGATTGTCGAATTTAGTAAACTGATCAAAAAATCTCAGACTGACAGTTCCAACAGGACCGTTTCTCTGCTTTGCAATAATCAGATCTGCTATTCCTTTTCTTTCAGTGTCCTTTTTTACCTTCTCTTCACGATAAATGAAAATGACTACATCCGCATCCTGTTCAATAGCACCTGATTCTCGCAGGTCGGAAAGAGTAGGAACCTGATCCCCTCTGCTTTCAACCGCACGGGAAAGCTGGGCAAGAGCAACAACAGGAACATTCAGCTCACGGGCCAGCTGTTTAAGCGATCTGGAAATCTCAGCAACCTGCAGATGCCTGTCCACCTTTGAAAGACTGGTTATCAGCTGAAGATAGTCCACAACGATGAGACCAATATCCTCCTTCTGGGCAAGTCTTCTTGATTTAGAACGGATTTCCATAATGTTTACAGATGGAGTTTCATCTATAAAAATCCTGGATTTTCCCAGAACTCCTGCTGCTGCCAGAAGCTTTTTTCTGTCTTCAGCAGATATATGTCCTGTACGTACCAGCTGCGAATTTACAGAGCCCTGCAGACACAAAAGTCTCAGTCCAAGCTGTCTTCCCGGCATTTCAAGAGAGAAGAAAAGGATGGCCTTGTCCGGACTCTGCTGGGCAATATTGTTTACCATGTTAAGGGCCAGAGCTGTTTTTCCCATACCAGGACGGGCTGCAATGACAATAAGTTCAGAACCGTGGAAACCTGTCAGCATGTCATCCAGTTCAAAAAAACCTGTCGGGGTGCCTGTAACCGTACTTTTGTTTCTGTGCCAGACTTCAATATCTTCCATGGTCTGGGCAAGAATATCGCTTACAGGTTTATAGGTTGATGTGATTCTCTTTTCTGTAACAGCAAATATGCTCTTTTCTACTTCATCAATGACTTCGTCCGTATCGCGGAGAGAATCATGACATTTTTCTATGGAATCTGTGGCTGCAGTAATGAGGTTTCTGCGTATGCTCAGTTCCTTGATTCTTTTTGCATATGCTTCTGCATGAGCAGAAGTGGCAACAGACTGATAAATGGAAACGAGGGCAATATCTCCCCCTATCTTTTCAAAAAGATGCTGATCGGCAAGACGCTGCTTGACAGTGGTAAGATCCACAGGCATTCCCCTGCGGACCAGATCCAGGACAGCGGAAAAAATCTGTCTGTGCTTTTCAAGATAGAAATCCTCCGGCTGGAGGATTTCTGTGACTCTTGAAAGAGCATCCGGACTCATAAGCACGGATGCAAGACAGGCTGTTTCCGTTTCCGGATCCTGTGGTGGAATTCTGTCCGCGGCCATAAAGGTGGGACTATTCCTTTTCTACGAAAACTTTAACGGAAGCTTCAACACCTTCATCAAGCTTTATCACGATGGGAAATTCTCCCAGTTCCTTTATAGGATTTTCAAGCATGATTTTACGCTTGTCGATTTCAAAGCCTTCTTCTTTAAGTTTTCTGGCAACATCGATTGCTGTTACTGAACCGAAAAGTCTGTCTTCTTCTCCTGTCTGTACGGAGATGTGAAGTTCTTTTCCGGAAATAGTTTCTGCAAGCTTTTCACTTGTCTTTCTGCGCTTGTCTTTTTTAAGTTTAATGAGTCTTTTCTGATGCTCAATAATCTTTGCCCCGGATTCACTGGCAACTATAACGAGCTTCTTTGGAAGAAGATAGTTACGTGCAAAGCCGTCTGCAACATTTTTTATATCTCCGGCATCGCCAAGATTAGGGACATCCTTTTGAAGTATAACTTTCATAGTGGTTCCTCTTTATACTATGATTAATCCTGTTTTACAGGACGTATTTTCCTGAAATCAGCCCACAGATCAGTCAAACCGAGACCTGAAAGCAGAATTCCGGCAATTATGCTGAATCCTCCAGCCGTAAGAAGGAGAACTGTTAAAACAATTATTATAAAACCGGGATAGCCTTTTTTCCTCATAAAGAAACTGACTATTCCAAGTCCCTGTACAAAGTACAGAACAGATATTATAAGACCTGCATTCAGACATATAACTGACAGAAGCTCATTCTGATTTTTCAGAAGCAGAAAACCTGCCCAGCTTCCAATCAGTCCGAATACAAAATACCCGTTAAGATCAAATTCCGGCAGCCCTTTTTCAGGCATGGGAATTTTTATGAGTCTGAAAAATATCCGGCCCAGCAGATATAATACTGCCGAAACCATAAGTGTTTCAAGAAAAACAAGAAACGGAAAAAGTTTCTTCAAAGTATCCAGTGCTGCCGGGATCACTGACTTAATCTGTTCTTTTACAGAATCTTCAGTCTGATACTGATCAAGCAGCTGAAGGATCACACCCTGAGATTCTTCAAAATAATCCGTACCGGTGCAGTACTTTGAATAATAGAAATCCCCGGAAAACAGAATCACTGCCAGCAGCCCGGTTACAGCTGTATATACAGTCAGTGAAGTTCTTCCGGATACAGCAAGACCGCAGAATCCTCCTGCCAGAATCAGGACTATAAAGAAGAAGGAGGCTGACAGGCTGCCTGCATTGAACCACAGAACGGCTGCAAAAACAGGAATCAGCGTTATCAGGGTTTTCCATCCCCATTTATATCCAGAATATGCTGCACTGCAGAAAACAGCGGCAGCAGTCAGTAAAACCGACAGAAGGTACAAGCCTGCCTCTTTTTATTTTTCCACAAACGGAAGAAGAGCTATGATTCTTGCTCTCTTTATTTCTCTTGCAACATCTCTCTGATGCCTTGCACATGTTCCAGTAATACGTCTTGGCAGAATTTTTCCTCTTTCTGTAATGAAGTTTTCAAGGATGTCTGATCTCTTGTAATCTATAGGCAGAGCCTTGTCATGACAGAAACGGCAGACTTTCTTCTTGAAGCGGGGAACTCTTGGAGCTCCGTCACCCTTTGGAACAAATTCTCTCTTTGGACGGTCCTTTCTGCTGTCATCTGCATCATCTGCAGCAGCTTCTGCTTCCAAAGCTTCCATCTGATTCTGAAACTGTTCTGATGTTTCCTCCGGAACTTCCGGATTTTTTATTTCATCTGACATTAGTGTCTCCTTTTGTCTTTAAAATTTAAAACGGTATTTCATCTTCGGAGAAAGGATTGACATCCATCTCCTGAGAATGAGACATTTCCTGATACGGTGAGTTTTCCATGGGAGTATCGCCGGATGAAGAAGAATCCCTTGGAGAAAGAAACTGAATATTTTCAGTTATGATTTCCACTGTGGAATGTTTTACTCCGTCCTTGTCGGCCCAGGATCTCTGCTGAAGTCTTCCTTCAACACATATCTGTTTGCCCCGTTTACAGTACTGACTGATCAGTTCTCCAAGTTTGCCCCAGGCGACACAGTTGAAGAAGCTGGTCTGCTCTTTTTTTTCAGTACCGGCCATATAGACTCTGTTGCTTGCTATTGAAAAACTGGCAACAGATGTACCTGTCTGAGTGGATCTCAGTTCAGGATCTCTTACAAGCCGGCCAATCATGATCACTCTGTTAAGATCATTTGGCATAGTACTAACCTGTTTTAAGCTGTTTTAATATCCGGAAGTTTTACGAAGAGGTTTCTCAGAATGCCGGATGTAATTCCGAATTCTGCGTTTACCTTCTCTACAGTTTCAGGGAGTGCCTTTACAGTTGCAAAGAAGTAGAAACCTTCCTTTTCACCCTGAATCTGATATGCGAGTTTTTTAATTCCCCATGAATCTTCACTTTCGATTTCCACACCGTACTTGGCGAGGATTGCTTTTGTCTTTTCAGCAAGAGCATCTTTGTTAAGATTCTGGAGAATGACGGTAAGTTCGTATCTGTTCATTCTTTTCTCCTTTCTATGGTATAACTGCTAAGATGCCTGGTTAACTCTCAGCAGAAAGGTTTGTTACATTTATTATAAATGGGACTTTTTTGGCAAGAATTTTTCTGTTTTTCAGTAAATACGGAAGGCTTTCATTTCCTCACAGGCTGATGATTCTTCTTCCTTCCAGGAAGCTTCAATGGTGTCACCATCAGCCCCTGCAGAAAGAAGCTCCCGGACAGTACTGTTTCCGCACAGCAGATCAAAAGCCGGATGAACTGAATTGAATTCATAGACTCCATGCAGAAAGGTGAACTCCGGACATTCATCCATAACTGCCCGTAAAACAGAAATTCCGGCCCGGAAAGGTTTAAAGGACAGGGGATCAGTTACGTGAATGAAAAAACCTCCGCAGATCTGTCCTGCATGTTTATTGAACACAGGACGAAAATAATATGGTCTGAGGACAGCACCGTTTATCTTTTTTATTTCCGGATGTTTAAGAAGTTTTTCAGGCTTCAGGAACGGAGCTCCGAAAATTTCAAAAGGCCTGGTGGTTCCCCTTCCCTCGGAAAGATTTGTTCCTTCCAGCAGACACATTCCGGGATATACAAGAGCAGCACTGAAGCAAGGCATATTCGGAGAAGGCGGGATAAAATGCATGCCTGTATCGGGAAAGAGCATATTCCTTGTCCAGCCTGCTGTCTTTTCCACACGAAGGTTTACATCATAATTAAATTTATGTGCTGCGAAGAGGGCGATTTCTCCAAGAGTAAGCCCGTGACGTACAGGAACAGGTGACACGCCCACGAAGGAACCGTATCCTTCCTGCACCACTGGACCTTCAGCTGCAGTGCCTCCCAGTGGATTTGGCCTGTCCAGAACAACAAGTTCCACAGCCCTGCCGGAAAGAGTTTTCATGAGATAAATCAGAGTTGCGGCATAGGTATAATATCTGGTTCCTATATCCTGAATATCAAAGAGAAGAACATCAATATCATCCAGAAGGGATGGATCAGGCAGAAGACTTTTTTCGGAATGCCCGTAAAGACTTACGACAGGAATTCCGGAAACAGAGGAATTGTCTGATCCGGCCTGATCCTGTTCTTCGCTGAACAGTCCGTGTTCCGGGGAAAAAATACGGACAGGAACAAGTCCGGCAGAGGAAAGCTCATTCCAGGAATAGGACAGATTCTCTGTTACGGAAGACTGGTTGGCTGCCAGCCCGATCCTGCAGCCCGAATATTTTCTGCAGGAGGAAAGGAATCTGTCCAGACCTGAAATTACCATTACAGCCAGGTACTGAAACCTACGAAGGGATTCAGTTCCATATAGAAGTCATCAAACTTTATGCCCTTTGACCGTACAGTTCCCATGATTCCGCAGTTAATTATCATTCCTGGGCTTACAGTGAATTTAAGACCTGCTTTGTTGGAATACAGAAGACCGTCATATTTCACTGTGGCATCCCTGTCATAATGGTATCCAAGGCTTACTCCTGCGAAGAAACAGACTGTTTCCGCAGAATTGAGACCGAATACAAAAAGAGGTCCGGCACCTATGGAATATCTGAACTTGTTTCTTGTGACATTATAATTTATAACAGAATCAACGGAAGCAGCAATGTTCTTAAAAAGAAAAACATTAATAAAAGGATTTCCTGTCACATATTTGTCACGGTTAAGCACATAAAGCTTCTTTCCTTCCGGAGTTTCTTCAGCATCATCGTAATCCTTATGTGATTCAGTGTGATCAAAAAATGTGGAAAAATCAACAGAGCCTCCGAATTCAAAGGTCCACTTTCTGAGATACTTTTTTGATGCTGTTCCTGAAGCAGAGGATATTTCCTCTCTGACTATCTTTCTGACATCTCTGTTTATGCGTCCTGAATCAATCCCCTGCTCTTTTTCCTTTCTTTCCCTGCTCATGGTCTCATCTATCTCGTCTCTGATGGAACCTCTGAGATTTTTGTATATCCGGTCATCGCTGGTGGTCACATCGGACAGAGGTGCATCCCTTGTGATTTCATCTGCTGAATAGTCTTCATAGCTTTCTTTCTGCGCTGCATACAGAGTTCCTGCTGCAGAGATAAAAATAAGACATATGCAAAAGTGAATAAATTTCATAAAAACCTCCTTTATGTTTCATTATCGGATTTTATATAAAATTTATTAAATTGAACATGTAGATTTTACATAAAAAGTTCGATTATATAATAAGAGTACAAGTCTGAATTTTCTGAAACAGTCCGAAAAGGAGTTTTATGATGAAAGCAAATGTTAAAGCAGCATGTCTTCTTATAGCAGGGATAACTGCCATAAGCACTGTACTCCCTGCATTTCTGTCTGCCGGGGAACAAAAAGCCGGAGCAGATATAAACAGTGAGCCTGCCTTTGAAAGAATTCTTGACATGGAAGAAAACATTTTTTCCCCAAGCGTAACTGCAGACGGAAAGACCATGGTTTTCAACGCAAAGGAACCCGGAGAAAAATACTACAACATCTACATTTCACATTTTGAAAACGGGAAATGGTCAGATCCGGCAGCACTGATGGACATAAACAGCAGCTTCAATGATGAAACTCCTTATATTACTCCTGACGGCCTTACAATCGTTTTCGCATCTGACCGTAACGGTTCCATCAGACCTTCAAAAACTGCTGACGGAAAAATACGGGCTACAACAGATATTTACATGTCCGTAAAGATAAAAGAAAAATGGACAAAACCTGTACCTGTTCCCGGTTCAGTCAACACCATTGCAAACGAAAGGACTCCAAGTTTAAGTCCGGACAAAAGAACCCTGTATTTTACCAGATGGGGCTTTGATTCTGTAGAAGATTCAAAAATATGCAAAGCAGTCCTTAAAGGACACAGTTATGTAAAAACAGAAGTTCTTCCTGTGGAAATAAATTCCGGCTACGGTGAAATGGCACCGGTTCCAGCTCCTGACGGCTCCGGACTTTTCTTTTCATCCAGAAGACCAGGCGGTTTCGGAGAATGGGATCTGTATTTTACTCCTGTAAAAAACGGAAGCTTCGGAAAAGCATATAATCTGGGAGAACCTTTCAATTCCACAGGGAATGATCTTTTTCTGAGCAATTATGCTGACTGTGCTTTTATCGGATCAGACAGAGGAAATGCAGCAGGCAGATATTCAGTCTTCTGCATAAACAGAAGAATAAAAACAGAAGAATACGTCATGCTGTCCGGAGACACCAGGTCAGTCAGACTGGAAAATGATATTCCATCCTGGGTATCAGCAGCATCCGACAATAAAATATATCTGTATGTCATAATTTCAGACAAACACAAGGGCACTCCCATTTCCGCAGCTGCCAGCATTAAACTGAAGGATAAACATGGGAAACTGCTCCAGAACACAGAGCAGTCCAGTGACAGAGACGGAGTCATCAGGATATTCCCTCAGAACGGCAGAACAGCAGAAGTGCAGATTGACGTCATAAAAAAAGGATACAGAAACGAAACAAGAAACGTAACTGTGGCAAAGGGAATTATAAAGGAAATTATTATTGAGCTGGATGACGGCTCCGTTCCTGAACCGGAACCTGTCCAGCCAGAACCTGAACCAAAAACAGAAGCAGTTCCGGAACCGGAAACAGCACCAGTCCCAGAAGCTGTTCCACTGCCTGAACCTGTTCCTGCACCGGCTCCGAAACCTGCATCAGTAAAGAAAAACTTTGAATCTGTTGCATTTAAAACCGGATCTGCTGAAATCTCTACTGACAGATATCAGCAGCTTTATACAGTAATCGACTATATGTATGCACATAAAAAGGCCGTTCTTCACATAAAGGGCTGGGCAGACAAAAAAGGAACCGATGCTGTTAATCTGGATCTGAGCAGCAGAAGAGCCTGTGCCGTTAAAAGATTCATTGCAGAGCGAGGCATATCAGAAGACAGAATAAAGGCAAAAGGCATGAATAAAAAGGATCTGAAAAAATACAGAACCAGAAAAGCAGATCTGCAGTGCATTATACCTGCAGAATAAAGATCCCTTTCTCTTCCGAATCCGGTCCTGACGGACCGGATTCTTACCTTCTATATTCCTTGACTTTTCAGCGGCCTTCATTCAACTTTACTGCAGATTGTTAAAATTTAATTTCCAGAGGTCGTTATGAAAACAAAAGCATATGCTTTCGCTGTCCTTTTCTTTTTTCTGTCTGCCGTCAGCCTTTATGCAGCAGGTTCAGACCAGAAAACACTGCTTGCTGAAGCAGATAAAAACGGGAAAAAATCCTATGAAACAGGAAAATACACCGATGCAGTAAAATTCTGGGAAGAAGCACTTAAAATCTCTGTTAAACTCAACGGTGAAAAAAACGGCACCACTTCAGCCATTTACAGCAATCTGGCCCTTGCCTGGAACGAAAAGGGAAACTATGAAAAGGCCATAGAACTCTACGAACGTGCTCTTGCTGCTGACACGGAACTGTACGGTCCGAACCATCCTTCCGCTGCAGTGAGATACAACAATCTGGGCGGTGTTTATGAAGACAAAGGTGACTACAGCAGGGCTCTTGAATACTATAAAAAGGCACTGAAAATTCTTAAAGGAAAATACGGCGAAAATAATGAATATGTTGCGGGCTGCTACAACAATTTCGGATCTGTTTACTGCAAAAAAGGGGAATACAGCAAATCCGTCAGCTGGCTCAACAGGGCACTTTCCATTAAAATAAAACTTTTCGGGGAGCAGAGTCCGAAAACAGCCATAAGCTACAATAATCTTGGAACCCCCTACAGAAGCCGCGGCGATTATAATCAGGCAATGTATTATTATGAAAAAGCCCTTAAAATACGCCTCAGCACCATAGGAGAAAAACATCCCTCAACAGCAACCAGCTACAGCTGCATAGGTCAGAACTTTTACTGCATAAAAGACTACAGTTCCGCCCTTTCATACTATGAAAAAGCTCTTAAAATAAGGCTTGAGGTCCTTGGAAGCAGTCATCCTGACACCGGTGTAAACTACAATGACATAGGAACAGTTTACAACAGAAAAGGCAGCCACGACAAAGCCATCAGCTATTACGAAAAAGCCCTGTCAATTCTGTCAGAATCCTTAGGAACAAAGCATCCGTTCATAGCAGTAATTTACAACAATATGGCTTCCGCATGTCAGGATAAAAAAGACTTCAGCAAGGCAGTGGAATATTACAGCATGGCACTGTCCATCAACACTGAAGCACTTGGTCTGAACCATCCGGATACAGCTCAGAGCTACAACAATCTTGGAACTGTATACACAGCAGAAGGAAACAACAGGAAAGCTGCTGAAAACTATAAAAAAGCTGTGGATATAATCTCTGCTACAGAGGCAGATCAGAAAACTGTTCTCTATTCCATAAATCTTGGGAAATCCCTCTGTGAGCAGAAAAAGTACAGCATGGCAGCAGATGCTTTCACAAAGGGTGCAGATGTGGTGGAAAACAGCTTCAGTAAAAAGAATTCCGACTCTGCTGATTTTGCAGTCAGAAACATTGATGTTTTTTACTTCGGAATTACATCTGCATACTTTGACGGAAATACGGAAAAGATGTTTGAACTCGCAGAAAGAGCAAAAATCATTTCTGCCTCATCCGGCAAAAAAGCAGGAACACTTTCCGATGCACAGAACCAGTGCGGTAAAAACGGAATGGTTCTGGAATATATAATTCCAGGAAAAACAGGCAGGAACATAAAGGCCTTTGCCATTCTGGCGACATCATCATCCTGCGAGGCAGTTGAACTTCCGGTCACAGGAAAGGTAACTGAAAAAAATGCCTTTGAAGTTCTTATTGAACCTGTTGAATCAAAAATTAAAAACGGCACATCAAAGCTTATCATAGTGACAGACAAAAATCTCTCATTCCCTGTAAAAGACATAAAAAACAGGAACGGCAGGAACCTCAGTGACAGATATTCTGTATCAGAAAGGAATTCCGTTCTTGATAAATAAAGAGGTAAAAAATGCTCTTTGAAAAAGAATACAGATCAAAACTTATGACAGCAGAAGAAGCGATGTCTGCTGTTTCATCAGGAGATGTGATTGATTACGGAGGATTCAACGGGAAACCTGTTGTATGCGACAGGGCACTGGCTGCAAGAGCAGGGGAACTGAGGGATGTAAGCATCTATACAGGAGTCAACGTGCTGCCTGTTCCTGAAACTTCAAAGTATCCCGAATCATTTATTTTTACAGACTGGCACTGGACAAAACTCACCAGATCCATGAATTCCTGGGGACATCCGTTTACAGGCCCCATGATGATGCAGAGATCCCCGGGATACATGCGCACCTGCGGGACAGGATACAGATCTGCATGGTACAGGGATAAGGAAAAAGCCGGAAAAGTAAAAACTATTTCTGTCTTTCAGGCATGCCCAATGGACAAGGACGGATGGTTCAATTTCGGGCCCCAGCCTTCTGCCATTGCAGCGTCCATAGACGGAGCAGATATGGTCATTGTTGAAGTCAACAAAAACCAGCCCAGATGCATAGGTGTTGAAAATGCCGTTCATATTTCACGGGTAGACAGAATTGTTGAGGCTCCTGATGACCAGCAGCTTGGAGTAAGCATTGCAGAACCTCCGACAGAAGTTGATAAAAAAATAGCAATGAACATTATGCCCTACATTCATGACGGCTGCTGTCTTCAGCTTGGCATAGGAGCCATGCCAAATCTTATCGGCGAAATGATAGTGGACTCGGATCTGAAGGATCTGGGAGGACATACTGAAATGTTTGTGGAGTCCTTTATGAAGATGATCCTTAAAGGCAAGATGAACGGACGTAAAAAAAACATAGACAGAGGACTGTGTACCTATGCTTTCGGTCTTGGACCGAAGGAAATGTACGATTTCATGAATGATAATCAGGGGCTTATGGGCTATCCGGCAGACTATACAAACAGCCACAGAGTAATATCACAGCTGGATAATTTCATAAGCATAAACAACTGTCTCCATGTGGACCTGTTTTCCCAGATCAGCTCGGAAAGTCTTGTTCAGAACGGCATAAACCAGCAGATTTCCGGAAACGGAGGTCAGCTTGATTTTGTTCTTGGGAGCCATGAATCAAAAGGAGGAAAAAGTTTTATCTGTCTTTCATCAACCTTCAAAGACAAAAAAGGCGAAGTTTTTTCCAGGATCGTTCCTGTTTTTGAACCGGGAACAATAGTCACGACTCCACGACATGCTGTGGATTATATTGCAACAGAATACGGAGTGGAAAGAATGGCAGCCTGTTCCACCTGGGTACGTGCTGAAAAACTCGTAAGCCTTGCCCACCCTGATTTCAGAGACGGCCTTATAAAGGAAGCAGAAAAACATGGCATCTGGAGAAGGACAAACAAAATAGTGTAACCGCCTGAGCATGCCGCCTGCAGAAAAAGAGCTGTCCTGAGGACAGCTCTTTTTATAATCAGTTTTTTTCTCCCCATGGTCTGAAAAGATTCTGTTCCAGCCCCAGAACCGAAAGAATCTTTCCTGTGATGAAATTCACCACATCATCAATGCCTGCCGGTCCTGTATAAAATCCCGGCACCGGAAGAACTATATCGGCCCCTGCCCTTTTCAGCGCCAGCATGTTTTCCAGATGAATCAGGGAAACAGGAGTTTCCCTTGGCACGATCACTGTCTTTCTTCCCTCTTTAAGAGACACATCCACAGCCCTTGTAATCAGCGAATCACTGTAACCGTGAGCTGCAGCAGACAGGGTTTTCATAGAACATGGAACAATTATCACAGCCTCTGCTGCAGAGGAACCGCTGGCAAAAGGAGCATCCCAGGAATAAGGGCTGTATTCCACAAGGTTTGCCGTGTCAGCAGCCCCTCGAATGCCTATAATCTCTGAAAGTGAAATATTTTTGTCATATTTCAGTTCATGGCTGATGGTTTCCCAGCCTGCATCAGAAACCACTGCAGATACATGTTTTCCTGCCAGAAGCAGACATTCAATAAGTCTTATGCCCAGAACCGCTCCGCTGGCTCCGGTTACAGCTACTACATACATATATGCTCCTGAAACACAGAGGCCGGATAAACGGCCTCTGTTATCTTAACGGAGATGGAAAAACCATCCGTAAATTTTCAGCATTCTGTTTCCACTGGTACTGGAAATGCCGGGGGAAGAGCTATGCAGACACTTCAGCTTCCAGCTGTTTCTTTCTCTCTGCAAGGATATTGTCTGCCTCACGTCCTGAAATAGGATCATAATGAGAGAATGCCATTTCAAAAGATGCTTTTCCCTGAGTCATGGAACGAAGGTCAATGGAATATTTGAGCATTTCCGACAAAGGAACAGTTGCTCTTACAACAGATACACTGCCTCCTGTTTCCTCTGCACTGTCCATGCCGAGGACACGTCCTCTGCGGCTTGTAATATCACTGAGAATATCACCCATGAATTCCTTGTCCACATAAATACTTACCTTCATAACAGGTTCCAGCAGCTGCGGAGAGGCTTTTTCCATACCGTCACGGAAAGCCTGACGGGCTGCAATCTTAAAAGCCATTTCAGAAGAATCAACTTCATGATATTTTCCGTCATAGAGATCTACATGAACATCAACAACAGGGAATTTTCCCAGAACACCGTCCTGACATGCTTCGATAATACCCTTTTCAACACCGGGAATATACTGTTTCGGAACAGATCCTCCGAAAATGGATTCAGTGAACTGGAAACCTTCTCCTCTCTTCATTGGCTCCATGTGAATGGAAACTTCACCGAACTGTCCGTGACCGCCTGACTGTTTTTTATGTCTGTAGTTAGAATCAACTTTCTTTGTTATGGTTTCCCTGTAGGCAATACGTGGAATCCTTGTAGTTACTGCAAGCTTTGCCTTTTCCTTAAGGTTTTCCAGGATAATTCCAAGCTGAAGTTCACCCATTCCGGAAAATACTGTTTCTCGTGTTTCAGCATTATATTCGTAGGTCAGCGTAGGATTTTCTTCAACTACCTTGTGGAAGAACTGACCGATCTTGTCTACATCTGTCTTGTTCACAGGATCCACAGCATAGGAGAATACAGGGAAGGGAACACGGATTTCAGAAAGTTCAATTTCACTTCCGACAGTACACAGAGTATCGCATGTGGTTGTTTTTTCAAGTTTAACAACAACTCCTATATCACCACAGCACAGTCTGGGAATTTCAGTCTGCTTGTTTCCTTCAAGGATAAAAAGTTTTCCTATCTTTTCACGG
>JAZRYV010000272.1:0-1940 GCA_045600925.1 Spirochaetota bacterium | reverse complement strand
AAACAGGGATTCCGCTGACGGGCTTGCTGAATTTCTGAGAGCATATAATTCAGGAACTGAGCATGTTCATGCCTGGCACCTGTACCAGTTTATTCCTCAGGGGCGGGGCGGAAGAGCTAATGCCTCTGAACTTAATATCCCTCAGGAAGACTATCATGAAATATGCAGCCGGCTTAAGGCCATGAACCTCCCCTTTTCTGTTTTTAAAAGGCCGGATATGTACAATTCCAGAACAGTGGAATTTTTCCGGTATGAAAACGGCCGGATGGTGATCCCGGAAAGGCTCAGGCCGTGAAGTTCTTTGCTCTTTTCTTTATTCTGGCCGAATTTTCCGGAGCCCTTTACATATCACTGCATTTCATCAGAGCGATGAAAGGAAGAAAAATTCTCCGGATAATGACTGTTTTTACTGTATTTTTTCTGTCATCGTGTTTTATGGCTGGCAGGTTTGCCGGCAGATTTTTCCCTGCTGCCGGCAGATTATTTGAAAGTGCAGGCAGCCTGTGGCTTCCGTTTCTTCTTTATTTTACCCTTGGTTTTCTGATTCTTGATCTTATCACTGCTGCTGCACGGATCTGCAGGGTTAATGTTTTCACTTTTAATAAGATGCAGCCGGACAGAAATTATAAATGGGCTGTTCTGCTGACTGTTTTTCTGGTATGTGCGGTTACCGGTGCAGGAGCAGTAAATGCCCGTTTCCCGGTCCTGATTCACCAGAAAGTCTCTGTTGACAGAAAGGCCGGTTCTTTAAAAAAGCTGAAGGCTGTGCTTGTAAGCGATATACACATGGGATCTTCTGTCGGCAGACCTTTCCTTGAAAAAACTGTGAAACTGATCAACAGTCAGGAACCTGATGTTGTTCTTCTCTGCGGAGATATTTTTGACGGGGATCCGTTGCCTGTTATAAGGGAGGACGGATGTTTTCCTCTTACGGAGCTCCGGAGCAGATTCGGGACTTATGCTGTTCCTGGAAATCATGAATATTACAGCAGGAATGTTCAGGCAGCATCTGATTATCTGGAAAGCAGAAATGTAAAAATGCTGGCTGATGATTCTGTTCTGATCAGCAGGTCCTTCTATATTGCAGGGAGAAAGGATCTTGTATGTACAAAGCTGTTTCAGGAACAGAGAAAGTCTGTAAAGGAGCTCTGTGAAGAAATGGACAGGAAGTATCCTGTTATTATTATGGATCATCAGCCTGCTGAAATTCAGGAAGCCGCAGAAGCTGGTGTGGATCTTATGGTGTCCGGACATACTCACTTCGGTCAGCTGTGGCCGCTTAATTATATAGTCAGTCTGGTCTGGCCCCTTCCCCGCGGTTTCCGGAAAATAATGGATTCTAATTTTTATGTGACAGCAGGGGCCGGCACCTGGGGGCCGGCTGTAAGGACTTCCTGCAGACCTGAGATTACAGTTCTTGATATAGAGTTCGGTACAGGAAAAGATTTTTGATTTGAACTGTGCAGCTGTCATCCGATAATAAGACAGAAAGCATGTCTGTGACTATTTCTTTTTCAAAGCATGACATGAAGAAAAAGATTTATTAATCACAGGAAATCAGCTGTTTTGTCGCATGATTTCCCGCAGTGATTCAGATCATTATTTTTTAAAGGAGTTTTAAGAGAAAGACTATGAAGAAATTTTTGTGTTTTCTGCTGGCATTTGCAGCCTCTTTTGTGCTTGTTTCATGTAATTCGGAAATACATAAAGTAAGTTTCTATAAAGTTGATGTTGTTAATGGAGAAACTTTACTGTACTGTGTTAATGTTCTGGATGGAAAAACTGTCCCAGGTGGTGTTTTTAAGAAACTGGAGGATGAGCATAACATTGCAGATTGGACCAAAGACGAAGTAGGAGGGGAGCCGTTTGATAAAAATGAACCGGTTCTCTGCGATCTTAACTTATATGCTCAAGAGTCATGCATAGCCTCCGGAACAATG
>JAZRYV010000271.1:0-6236 GCA_045600925.1 Spirochaetota bacterium | reverse complement strand
TTTTTTTTCTTTTACAGATACTGTCAATATATATATTTTTGATGGACATATGAGTTTTATTTAAATTAAGATGAATTATTCTTGAATATTTAATGCCATGTGGATTTCTTGACGTTGTCCATAAAAAGCAACACAGAGAAGAGGCTTAAAATGAATCAGCAGGCAGAAGTTCTGAACAGTACAATTCAGAAATATTCACAGACTGTATTTGAACTGCTTTCAGAAAAAGGCAGAAATATTTTTTTCCCTAAGAAAGGCATTCTTTCCCAGACAGGTGAGGCAAAAGGAAAAAAGATAAATGCAACCATAGGTTCAGCCATCGAAGACGACGGTCAGCCGATGATTCTGAGATCAGTAGGAAATTCTGTTAACATATCTCCGTCAGCTGCCGTATCCTATGCACCTGGTTTTGGAAAACCGGAGCTTCGTGCTAAATGGAAGGAAATGATGATGGATAAAAATCCTCTTTTAAGGAATAAAAATATTTCCCTTCCTATGACCACGGTTGCCCTTACAAACGGTCTCAGCATGGTAGGGTATCTGTTTGTTGAATCCGGAGATGAAATACTGGTTCCGGATATGTACTGGGAAAATTATGATCTTGTTTTCTCCAATGCATACGGCGGAATTCTTAAACAGTTTTCACTGTTCGACAGAACCGGTGTCGGCATGGACATGAATTCTTTCAGATCTGCAATGAATGAAGGAGCTCCCCGTATCAGGAAAGTGATTCTGAATTTTCCCAATAATCCATCGGGGTATACTCCCACTGAAAAAGAAGCTGCAGAGATTGTTTCTGTCATTAAGGAGTCTGCAGAAAAAGGAAACCGTATTCTTGTGATTCTGGATGATGCCTATTTTAATCTTGTCTATGAAGAAGGCGTTGAAAAACAGTCTCTGTTTGCATATCTCTGTGATATTCATGAGAATGTTCTGGCCGTTAAAGTTGACGGGCCTACAAAGGAAGACTATGTCTGGGGGTTCCGTGTAGGCTATGTGACCTATGGAATCAAAAACGGAAATTCCGAACTCTACGCCGCTCTTGAACAAAAGACAGGTGGAGCCATAAGAGGAAATGTATCCAACGTTGCCAATATAAGCCAGTCCATTCTTCTTACTGCTTATAATTCTCCTGACTATAAAGCTGAGAAAAAAGAAAAATACAATACACTGAAAGCAAGATATGAAGCTGTAAAGCAGATACTGGCTTCCAACGGTAAATATGCTGAATTTTTTACTCCATGTCCTTTTAACTCCGGATATTTTATGTGCGTAAGGCTGGCTGATGGTCTGGACGGAGAAAAGGTCCGGAAGGTTCTGCTTGATGAATTCGACACCGGCGTTATAAATTTAAACAGTCTGATCCGGATTGCTTTCTCTGCAGTTCCTGCATCACTGCTTCCGAAACTTTTTGAAAATCTGTATCTGGCCTGCAGAAAGGTCAGAGGTTAAAAAAAGGCGTCCTAAAGGACGCCTTTTTTTAATAATGATTTTTACTAGATTTTATCATATATATCTTTATTTATCCACATAACTCAAAATGGTCTTTTTAAAACTATTAAAACTTGGCGATTTATTTATGTTTACATCCATTTTAGGACAGATAGAAGAAGCCCATTCACTTTTTGCTTTTCCAACAGCCTGTTGTCCTTTCTTTTTTAAAGATTTATGTCCTCCAATGAAAACTATATCTGCAAGTTTTTCCCATGTCCCGCAAATTACATCATTTTTGTATTCTTTAAAAATTTGTTCTTTTGCATTTGGATAGGCTGATTTTATTGCAGACCAGTCCCCCAATAGCCATGCTTCCCCTTCTTCAATTGCCAGACAGAAACTTGTCTGAGGAGAAGGATTACATTTTTTTAAAACGCTTTTTAATTCTTCTAAAAAAGTATTTTTTTCTCTTTTATCCAAATCACACACAACAATAACAGTCAGCTCCATATTCCGTTGTTTTCCATAACCGGCTAACAACTTAGGAAGCTGATTTAACAAAGCTCTTTTTGAAGGATCCTGCGAAGTCTTCAAGTTAGGAGGGAGAGAACCGCATCCTTTATATCCCCTTACTTTGTAAGTATGAACATCCGTATCTATTATTTTAGGAATTAAAGTTTCAAGCATTATTTGTCCTGAAACATCTTCCGTTAATACTTCAAAATGCATCAACAGCCTCTAATCTAGATAATTACTGTACCAAAGATTGCCCAACTGAAGACCTTCCTCTACCATGCTAGGAATAAAATCGTAAGAATCAGATCTTTTTACCTTTGAGAATCCATCTTTCTGTTTTTCAAGAATCCACAGTTCTTTTGGATCAAGTGCATTTACAAAATAAGGCTGATGTGTTGTGATAAATATCTGAGATCGTCCTTTCTTTCCATTTGCATGCTCTCTGAATTCTCCAGCAAGTATTTCAAGTAATTGATGATATAAACCATTTTCAGGCTCTTCTATACAGATGAATGAATGTGGCTCAGGATCCTCCATAAGAAGCATATATGCAAAAACTTTCATAGTCCCGTCTGACATCTGCTGTGCATAAAAAGGATCTTTTTCAAAACCATCTGTATAAAACTTTAACAATAAACGTCCATCCTGTGTTGACTCTGTTCCTATTTTGTTCAGACCTGGAATTCTTGAAGATATCCTGTTGAGAATACTTTTAAATTTAACAGGATGCTCTCTTTCCATAAATTGAACAACATTTGCAAGATTATCACCATGAATATCAAGATGCTTCTGAGCTCCAGTCAAAGGCAATGATCTTGCAGAATCTGGAGAAAAATAACTTAGGTACCAACTTTCAATAAACTTTCGGAATGCCGCTATTCTTGTATGCTGTTTTAATGCCCCGAGAGTTGTAATTGCAAGATGACGATTATCTTCTAGTCTGACAACTTCCGTTTCATTCGTTTCTTCTGACAGCTCTTTAGATTCTATTTTTTTAATAAAATCAGCAGTATCAAATAATGTTTTTGCTTCATTTATTTGCTTGCCAAGTGTATTTCCTTTCCAGACAACTCCTTCCCCATTATTTAAGGCAAGGAACGAAAAAGGCCATCCAGTCTTTTGTCCTTGTCTTCGTTGTCTCAGTCTTTCTTTCAAAACAACAGGTCGTGATCTTTTATCTAGTCCTATAGAAAATTCATAGGTAATCGGTCTGTCATTATTATTCTCTTTGTAGTATATCTCAAAATAAATTTCTTGATTATCTGTTCCTTTTGATATAATTTTATTAAAGCCGCCACGATGCTCACAGGCTTCTTCAATTCCATTTTTTAAACACTCTGCAATAAAACCAAAGGAATCAAATAAACTGCTTTTTCCTGCTCCGTTTTTTCCAATAACAACAGTTAAAGGAGTTAAAGCTTCTCTATCTTGAGTATTCCATAGTTTTCCCATAGAAACATCTTTCAAAGCTTTATAATTTTTTATTCTGAAGCCCAGAATTTGTGCCATTTTTATATCCTTTTCAGCCAAAAATATATTTATTCAGTCAAGAATGAAACTAAATATTTTTAAGAAGTTTATTTGATACTATTAATAAAACTCTGTAAATCAAAAAATTTTTTAAAAAAATATTATTTGATACATAATCATATAACAGAAAACAACAGTAAATGAAATGGCAAATAAAAAACTCTTCAGTGTTAAGTCATTAATGCTGGCAAATTAGCTATAATCCAGAAGAATAACATTACTTATAGTATTAATTAGGCAACAAAAAGCGAGACTGTAAAAAAAGCCTGCGGTTGGCAGGCTTTTGTGTTAAGCAGCAGGCTGCTTCAGTTTGTCAATGAGCTGATCAAAGGCCACTGAAATCTGTTCTCCTGTCTTCTGATTCTTCAGCTGAACTGTTCCTGATTTAAGTTCATCATCACCTATTATGACTGCGAAGGCAGCATTTTCCCTTTCAGCCTTTTTAAACTGGGTTTTGAAACTGCCTCCTGCCGGATCCATGTCTGCAGAAATTCCGGCAGCTCTCAGTGATGCTGCAAGGGAGACTGCTGCAGACTTTGCCTGTTCGCCGAAATGAATAATATAGGCTGTAAGGTCTTCCGGCTCCAGTGGCTGATCCTCGGTCAGCAGAAAGATCCGTTCTATGCCTGCTGCAAATCCAACAGCCGGAGTGGGTTTCCCCTGAAACTGTTCTACCAGATGATCATATCGGCCTCCGGCCGCAAATGCGTTCTGTCCTCCAAGATCATTTGTTACAAATTCAAATGTTGTTCTGGTATAATAGTCCAGTCCTCTGACAAGAAAAGGATCTTCTGTAAAGGCAATGCCTGCCTCCGTAAGATAGAATTTGACTTTTTCATAGTGGGATCTGCATTCTTTATCCAGAAATGATGTTATAACAGGTGCATCTTCTTTCAGTTTCCGGCAGTCATCCACCTTGCAGTCCAGAAGTCTGAGAGGATTTTTGTAAAGACGGGCTCTGCAGTCTTTGCACAGCCTGTCTTCTTTTGACTGGTAGTATTCCTTCAGTTTTGCAACATAATCCTTTCTGCATTCAGGACATCCGATGGAGTTTATAAGAAGTGTATAGTTTTTTACACCTGTTTTTTCTGCGATTGTGTTCATCATGGAAATAACTTCAAAATCGCAGTACGGATCATCGCTGCCGAAAAGTTCTGCTCCGAACTGGTTGAACTGACGGAGACGTCCTTTCTGGGGACGTTCTGCTCTGAACATTGGACCCATGTAAAAGAATTTTGCCAGAGACAGACGGCTGTACTCTCCGTTGTTTATATAGGCCCGGACAACAGAGGCTGTTCCTTCCGGACGCAGAGTGATGCTCCGTCCGCCTCTGTCCTCAAAAGTGAACATTTCCTTGGAAACAATATCTGTTGTGTCCCCAAGTCCACGTTCAAAAACTTCAGTTGCCTCCATGACAGGAGTAACGATTTCCTTAAAGTTGTATGTTTTGAAAACATTTTTTGCAGTGTCTTTGATTCTGTTCCATTTGTCCGTTCTGTCAGGGAAAATATCTTCTGTTCCCGGAAGTCTCTGTATCATTTCTGGTTCTCCTTTTGATCTGTAATTTTTCTGAAAACAGCCCAGTCATCCACATCCCTGTCAAAACGGACTGTGCAGACAGTATTCGGTCTGGCCATGGGGATTTCTGCTCCGGTGCTGTCCGTAATCTTTTCCACAGTAAATCTGCCGTCTTTAATCTTTTCAGAAATCGGGAAGATTCCTTCCAGTACATCTCCGGCATAGACAGGATTTGCAGTTTTAATTTCTGCATGCCTCAGATCCTGTCCTGTGGAAACCTTGTACCCCATAAAAAGGGCTTTGTTTATGTAAGGAACACCTGAAAAGGATTCCTGATTTCTGAATTCATTGAAAAGATCATCTGTATATGGCCGGTGGCTCACCAGATCCAGCTCCCTTTTCCAGAAAGGCATTCTTTCTTCAAATTCAGGAGTGCCTGCAAGACGGGCTGCATCTGCATATATTCTTGTTGTATTTGCTGCATGATAAAGTGATTTAATCCGGCCCTCAATCTTGAATGAATCCACTCCTGCTTCAATGTATTCCGGCAGTCTTTCCAGCAGACACAGATCCTTTGAAGAGATTATTTCCGTGCCTCCTCTGTCCTCATCAATCCCGAGAAAAATTCCGGGACGTTTTTCCTCTACTAATCTGTAATTCCATCTGCAGGGCTGGGTACAGTCACCCTGATTTGCATCTCTTCCTGTCAGATATCTGCTCAGAAGGCATCTGCCGGAATAGGCCACACACAGTGCTCCGTGGGCAAAAATTTCTATTTCCATAGAAGAGCTTTTCCTTATGGATTTTATTTCATCAAGTGTTACTTCCCGGCCAAGAACCACTCTTGAAAAACCTGTTTTTTCCCAAAATTTTATGGAACTGCTGTTCAGTGTATTCATCTGTGTGGAAAGATGGAAACTGCAGTTTATGCCTGCATCCTGAAGCATAAGAAGCATTCCAGGATCGGAAACCATTACTGCATCAAATTTTATGGAACGGAGCTGTCTGATATATTCCTTTGCAGGCTCCAGATCCTTTTCGTGCAGGAAGGCATTCATGAGGAATACTGTCTTTACATTATTCTTCCTGCAGAAGTCTGAAGCCTGTTCCATCTCAGCCTCTGTGAAATTGCCTGCCCTTATACGGAGATTGAACATCCCTCCGCCGAAGTAAACTGCATGAGCTCCGTAGCGGACAGCAAATTTAAGTTTTTCCAGACTTCCTGCTGGAGCAAGAAT
>JAZRYV010000270.1:0-4473 GCA_045600925.1 Spirochaetota bacterium | reverse complement strand
TGCAATCTGATCTGCCAGATGCCTGTTCCTTTCTTTAATACAGGATGAAGGAATTATTACAGTATCTGTTCTGGGATCCTGTTCAAGTTCCATGATCAGCTGTCTTTCCTCAGGCTTTTCTGAAGCCAGTTTTATGCCTTCCATGGGAACATGAACAGGGAATAAAAATTCGCTTGTTTCTGCAGTTCGTGGATTCATTTTAGTTTTGCTGTACTCCTTCTTTTCCATTCGTATATGGCGATCGATGCAGCAACGGCACCGTTAAGAGATTCAACACTGCTGTTCAGAGGAATAGATACTGCCCCTGAACGCATTTCTTCCGGCAGCCCTGGCCCTTCTATGCCTGGCATAAGATAAAATGTTTCCGGGAATTCAAAGTTTCCTATATCTGTACCGTTCCTGTCCAGGGCTACTACCGGAATCTGTCCTGCCATCCGTGCGAAGTCAGTTATGGAAGGACCACGGAACAGAGGGGCATGAAAAACCGTGCCTGAGGATGCCCGGACTGATCCGGGATGAAAGGGATTTGCCGATTCCTTTAACAGAATGATTCCGGCTGCATCAAAACCTGCAGCACAGCGTATTACTGTACCAACATTTTTGGGATCCTGAAACGGAACAAGAAGCCAGCATCCTTTTTCAGCTGCAGAACCTGTCCATTCAGGAATTAAAGGAGTTTCGGAACAGAGAAGGGGGCCGTCTGTTCCGAAAATATCCAGTTCATGAAAAAGACCGGGTTTAAGAAGAAAAAGTTTTCCCTCAGCTGCATATTCTTCATAGAAAGAGTTCATGACTGGATCCTTTTCCCTGTATCCGTCCATTAGAATCAGCTGATGTTTTGTGATGGATGGATCCTTCAGTGCTTCGGCAACAATCTTTTTTCCGGAAAGAAGAACAGCCCCTGCTTTTTTCATTCCCTGGGAGGAGGTAAGTTTTTTCAGCTCTCGGAAGGTTTTGTTATCCGGTGAGGTTACAGGAATCCCCAGTGTCTCATCCTGATTTTTTAGAATAACATGAGCCTTTTTTATTTCTGATGTGGTTTTTTCAAATACAAGAATTCTTCTTGCGTATCCTGTTCCTGGAAGCGTGTACTTCCGGTCCTCTGCAATCCTGAAAGTTCTGCGGTTCTTTTCAGAGATCTGTTTCAGGTCCTCACCGGCTTCCGGTCCCTTCATGAACAGAATCTTTCCTCCTTCCAGAAGGAAGTGATCCGTTCTGGTGAGAGTGCCGTCAACCGTTTCCAGAGCTCTGGTGATGACACCATCTGTTTCAAAAAATGATTTGTCCGTAACCATGTGAGGATAAATATCTGCCTTTTTAAGATTCAGCCTTTTAATAACTGATCTCATGAATTCAACCCTTCGGACTCTTGGTTCTGCCAGAATTATATGCAGATCAGGATTCATTATTTTAAGAGGAATTCCGGGAAACCCCGGGCCTGTCCCTATGTCTACAAGAGATGACGGCAGTGTGATGAATTTTGTAAAATATACAGAATCAATAAAATGTTTTATGATGATGTCATCAAAACTTCTGAGACGTGTCAGATCATCCCGGTCGCTGTTTTCTGTAAGCATGTCGTACAGAACCATGAAGGCATTTTTCTGCTCCGGAGACAGTTTAATATCTGCCTGATCAAACAGCCAGGTCATTCTTGCGGTCTGTTCTCTGTTCATTGTTTTTTCCTGTGACTGATGTTTCAACAGTAAAAAAAAACATGTTTCTGTCAACGTTAAAAGGAATGAACGGTTTTTATAAAAACCTTGACATAAAGAAAAATAAAAGAAATCCTGAAAATCATATAAATTATATTTATCAGAGGCTGAAAATGAGCAATGTTTATGACGTTTTAACTGAAAGAGGCTTCATTGAGCAGTGCACTCATGAAGAGGAAATAAAGAAGCTGCTGGCAGATGAATCCGTACGGTTTTATATCGGTTTTGACCCTACTGCAGACAGTCTGCATGTGGGCCATTTTATCCAGATCATGGTTATGATGCATATGCAGCAGCATGGACATGTTCCTGTTGCTCTCTTCGGAGGCGGAACAGGAATGATCGGAGATCCGTCCGGAAGAACAGATATGAGAAAAATGATGACTGTGGAAACCATCAACAGCAATGTTCAGTCATTTATTAAACAGTTTTCAAAGTACATTGATTTTTCCGGCGACAAAGCCCTGTATGTGGACAATGCAGACTGGCTGAGAAAACTGAACTATATTGAATTTATCCGTGACATAGGAAGACATTTCTCTGTAAACAAAATGCTTCAGGCTGAGTGTTTCAGGAACAGAATGGAAGCTGGTCTGTCATTCCTTGAATTCAACTACATGCTTATGCAGTCCTATGACTTCCTTGAACTTTACAGAAAACTTAATGTAAAAATGCAGCTGGGCGGAAACGATCAGTGGTCCAACATTATTGCAGGTGTCAACCTTGTCCGTAAAGTTGAAAACGCATCTGTTTACGGCATGACCTTCAAGCTTCTTGTAAACAGCGAAGGAAAGAAGATGGGTAAAACCGAATCAGGAGCTCTCTGGCTGGATGCCGGCAAAACTTCTCCCTATGACTTCTACCAGTACTGGAGAAATATTGATGACAGGGATGTACTGAACTGTCTTTCCCTGCTGACATTCCTTCCCATGGATGAGGTAAGAAGACTTGGATCCCTGCAGGGGGCAGAGATCAACCATTCCAAGGAAATCCTGGCCTTTGAAATTACAAAAATGATTCACGGGGAAGAAGAGGCAGTAAAGGCACAGGCTGCAGCAAGAGCACTTTTTGGTGACGGAGCAGAAGGCGGATCAGTTCCTTATACTGAATTTGAAAAGTCAGATTTTGAAAAAGGCATTGATGCTGTTTCCCTGCTTTCCAGAACAGGTCTTATTTCCACAAACAGCGAAGGCCGCCGTCTTATTCAGCAGAATGGGGTAACTGTAAACGGAAAGGTTGTAACTGATTTTGCAAAGGTTTTTAAGCTGGAAGACCTGGAAAACGGAAAACTCCTTATAAAGAAGGGAAAGAAGACTTTTCATCAGGCAGTTCTCAAGTAGCATACTGGCGACGCCCGGCAGCAGCCGGGCCGTCTTTTTTATTAGATCAAAAAACAGACATTATCGTACAGTCATAGACGGCATCTGAAGCCGGATGACTCATACAAAGAAGGATTTGTCCGTGTCCGCAGTCTCATGAATTTCATCAGGTCAGCCTGGTATCACTCAGTCCTGATGTGACTGCCTCCGTTGTTTTCTGGACAAAAAATACTTCTCCCATGCTTTCCATTCTTGATGAACTCAGTGATTAGATGTATTAATTTCAGTTTACAGTTAATGCCTGCGGTCAGGATATTGAGCAGAATGTCCCTGATAAAACCGGTGTTATAATTCATGGAGATATAATCAGAGACGGAAAAGTTTTTTCCTTCAGGAAGTGTCAGATTAGCATGTATGATGAATAAAAACAGTTCCGCAGCATTCTCGGCTGAAATATGCCCGGGATCAGCGGTTATAAAAAAAGAACCGGTTTCCCGGTTCTTTTTTTCTGAACTACTGTGTAATTTTTATATTCTTTTTAATCTCTGCTTCTGTAAACAGTGTCTGGCTGAGAACGCCAAGAGTTGAATTAGCCATGCTGAATTTCATGTCCTGTTCAGTTCCAGCCAGCTCTTCCTCTGATGGAGCCTTAACTGGTGCTTTTTTCATTACAGGAGTGAAAATGTAGATTCCTGCTGCAGTACTGATGGCCTTTGATGTAACTCCAGGCTCCAGTGCCAGACAGGATTCTCTGAAAACAGATGATGATTCCAGCAGTGCAACAGGACGGCCTTCTCTGCTGCTGTCAAGAATCTGTCCTCCGGGTGTGAATTCCTTTGAAAAGCCTGTTTTCCCCTTAAGAATATTCTGTGCTGCAGCAAATGATCCTTTTGCAGCTGCTGTTTCATCAATCTTCTGTATGAGTTCTTTTTCCACTGCTTCGAGTTTTTTCTGAACCAGCTGTTCCTTCACCCGTTTTTTGTCATTTTCAGGATCCTTCATTTCGGCAGGATTTGCTTTCATTTCTGCTTCGATTTCGGCATCGGAAACTTCCAGTCCGGATGCGAATTTTTTCTTAAGATCTGTCCGAGAAAGAACAGAATACTTTATCTGAATTTTTGTATTACTGCATTCAAATTCCTTCTTAACATCTGAGGATGGAACTGCTGTGGTGGTGTAGATCATTGTCTGAAGATCGTTTATTGCCATGTCCTGACGCACAGTGTTTTCAAAGGACTGGAAGTTCTGATTTGATCTCTGAAGGTAGTTTTTCAGTTTTTCAGGATTATATGCCCCTGTGTCTGAATCCCTGAACCAGTTTCTTATAAGTGAGGTTATTCTGTCTGATGATGCATCCAGATCAATATCCTGTGCATACTGATAAGTAACTTCTCTGGCTATAAATCTGTCCAGAATCATGCTGTCCATGCTTTTATCCT
>JAZRYV010000269.1:0-2857 GCA_045600925.1 Spirochaetota bacterium | reverse complement strand
GACAACGGACCGTGGCATGCAGCCCCCGGTCCGCCGACTCTTCTGCTTTTCCTGAAAAACATCAGCTGTCAGCCGGACTCTGTCTGCAGCCAGTATTTTACACAGCTTTAACTGTTTCCTGAAAATAATCTCTGCAGTTTTTATCAATCCCGCCTTTACTTTCCCCTTTTCTGCATAATATATAGTGTGTAGGATGAATAATTAATCACAGGAGAACGCTGCAGAAAGCAGTAAAGACTGACCGGATTTTTTGAGAAAGCATCTTTCTGAACCGGTTCTTTATTTTACCTGTTTATGCAGCACTATTATGAACACCGGAATATTAAGGGGAAAAAATGAGAAGGAGAAAAGACATGGATTATCTGTGCTCAGTAAAAAATCTCACCAAAAATGAAAATATGACTGTTGCCTTGTATTTCTTCAGACTGTGCAGGAATACAATTGATGAGAGAGAGATACTATTGCAGGACACGGAGTGTATGCAGTCCCTTTACTGTGCTCTTGTTTCAGCTCTTGGCCTGAAGGAACATTCGAAAAAGGTTGTGGCTGCTTTTATTAAAAAACATATCAGCGATAAATTACTTACACCTGACGACATGCCAGACAAAGAGTCTGATAACCTCAATGATGAGGGCAGACCTTCTCCCCGCAGAAAAGGCAGAGGCCGTGTTCCCGGAAGATTCACAACTGATTATGTCTTTTCCTATGGTTATCAGGGCCAGATGGAACAGTGGTACAGAGAAGACCCGCGTATTGCAAGATTCTGTGATAGATGGGACAGCAAAACTACGGATTCTGTTGATTTTTGCAGAGCCGTTTTTGCCGGCCCGATTTTTGAAAATTTAGCAAAAATTATAGCCTGTACTTTCTTCTGTAAACCGGACACTAAAACAGATTTTTCAATTCCTGCAGAGATTAAAATTCCTGCAGGTGTCATCAGACTGACAGAAAAAACAGGAAAGGTTCAGTTCATGGCCGATGCCTTTAAGCTGACCGGAGATGAAAAAAAACTTCTTAACACAGTATTTCTTGCCACAGGGATAACAGAACTTGCATCTGTTATCGAAAGTTTAACCAAAAACTGGGATAATTATAAAATATATTCAGCCTGTTCCGGCATAAGCGAGAAAACCATCAGATCAATGCTGAGGAGGGACAGTAAACTCATTTCATATGACATTCTGGACTCTGAAGGAGGTCTGGACAGGGATGCGGCTGATGCCATCTGGGCAGGAGACCTGAATGCTCTCTTCTGTGACATCCTTAAGAAGGATGAAAAAAAGGAGACTTTTGATCTGAATTCCTTTGCCGTCAAAAAAGAAGAGACTGAACTCATGCTTCGTCTTCTTAATAACAAGAAGGGAGCCAACATCCTGCTTTACGGTTCTGCAGGAGCCGGAAAAACCGAGTATGCACGGGCTCTGGTTAAACAGGCAGGATTTACTCCATTCATATTTAAGAACGATACAGAACTTTCTTCTGCAAAAAATCCTGAACTGTATGCCCTGAGACGTCTCCACTGTCTCATGTCAATTCAGAAAAATGATTCTGTCATCATTGTGGATGAAGCTGAAAATCTTCTCACAACAGGAATCAATCCGCATTTTCTCTTCTTCGGAGAATTCGGCTCTGCCCTGAAAAAGGGAACTGTCAACACCATGCTGGAAAAAGGAAACAACCGTGTCATCTGGATTATGAACCATACAGGAGGCATGGATGAATCCACTCTGCGCAGGTTCACCTATTCTCTGCGTTTCATGGATATGAGTCCGGCCATGCTCCGCAGAATTGCTGAAGGCAGGCTTTCTGAGCTTTCCATGAAGCCTGAACTGAAGACTGAGGTAGCCGATCTGTTTCAGCAGTACCGTGTTACAGGAGCATCTGTGGACAACATGGTAAAAATTCTTGAAGGCATGAATACTGATGTAATGCAGGATGCTGAAATAATCCGGGATGTTAAATCCGTTCTGGATGCCAACTCCTCCCTTCTCCACGGGAAGAAGACTGTCCGTGACAAAACAGGCAGCAGCTATGACCTGTCAGTTCTCAACTCCTCTGTCCCTGCAGAGAACATTGTAAAAATGGTTCAGAATGCTCAGGCTTTTGCAGCCAAAAACGGCACAGAAGACGCAGGAATCCGTATTCTGTTCTACGGAGCAAGCGGAACAGGCAAAACTGAACTGGCCCGTTACATTGCAGAAAAGCTTCACATGGAGATCTGCTTTAAACGTGTGAGCGATATTATAAGCATGTATGTGGGGAAAACAGAAAAGAATATTGCTGCCGCCTTTGCAGAGGCATCCGCAAAAGGCGAAGTGCTTCTGTTCGATGAGGCTGATTCCTTTTTTGCAGACCGTAATTCTGCTGAACGCAGCTGGGAACGGACACAGGTAAATGAGTTTCTGACACAGATGGAGGAATTCAAAGGAATTCTCATCTGCACCACCAACCTGCGGAAGATCATGGATCCTGCCATGCAGAGGAGGTTCCATATTATGGCCGAGTTCCTTCCCCTTAAAAAGGAAGGCATTGAAAAGCTCCTCAGCCGTTTCTTCCCGGCATACAGTTTTGCCCCGGAAACACTGGCAAGGATTGCTGCATACAGCACAGTGACTCCGGGGGACTTCGGAAGCCTTTCCGGCAAGATCCGGTTTATGGATCCGGAAAACCTTACGGCAGAGACCATCACGGATGAACTCTGTGCCATCCAGAAAGAAAAGAATTCCGGAAAAGAACGGAAGATGGGATTCGGGGAATAACTCCCTGCATGGAGACTCTCAGGGGAACAACAAACTCTCACTTGTGGTGGTAAAACAGGAAAACTAAAAGAATTTATCAAATTTAAACTTGACTACAT
>JAZRYV010000268.1:0-5479 GCA_045600925.1 Spirochaetota bacterium | reverse complement strand
AAAATTTCTGAGCGATTTTTTATAAACAGACTTTATAAAAGAAAAAGGAGACTCCGGTCTCCTTTTTCTTTTATGTTTTTTTATAAATTAAATAATTTTGTTTATCATCTTCATGACAACTTCAATGTCTTCCGAAGAAGCTCTGTCCAGAAGTTTTTTGAACTGAGAAAGCTCACTGCCATAGGCTGAATCATCTATTACAATATATTTTTCTCCTATGCCGTAAAGAAGCCAGTCCATGGATATTTTATGTTTGATTGAAATGCATCTCAGGAATTTGAAAGAAGGATTCTGTGAACCGCATTCAACCTTTGCCACATATCTGCGGTCAATGCCTGCAGTTTCACCGAATTCTCTCTGAGTAATGTGGAGTTCTTTTCTGATTTCTCTTATGCGAAGTCTGAGCTGATTGAAAAACTCAGCAGTTTTTTTTTCATCAAGTGTTTCGTTGGAGAGAACAGGGTGATTTTGATATTTTGCAATAAACTTTTCATCTACTGAAAGAGAGTCTTTTGTTTTTTTCATTTCTACCCCACTTTTATATGACATGAAAGTCTTATAAAACGTAATTATGTATTTTTCTTTTTATTAAATAAATATAATTTTCAGCTGAATTAAATCAAGGAAAAAAGTTGAAATATTATAAAATATTTGCCTAAAAAAGAAAGAACTGGTGTATTTTTACACCAGTTCCCTCTTTTTTAATATTTTTTTTGCCGTTTTATTCTGTTTTGTTCTTTCCATATCTTTTTACCGGCCGTTTAGCAGGCTCCGGTTCAGGTATTGTTTCATCTTCATCTTTTCTTCTTACAATAATTTTTGCTTCTGTTGCAGCTCTGAATCTGTCAACATATTCGAAAACAGCAGGAACAACAATAAGAGTAATCAGTGTGGAAAGAATGATTCCTCCCATAATGGCAATACCCATGGACTGCCTCATCTGAGCAGCTTTCCCTATGCCCAGAGCCAGAGGAAGCATGCCTGCAAGCATGGCAAAAGTTGTCATGAGAATAGGTCTGAGACGTCTCATCCCTGCCTGAAGAATTGCTTCCTTCCTTTCCATTCCGTTCTGCTGATTGTGACAGGCATTATCTACCAGAAGAATGGAATTCTTTGTAACAAGACCTATAAGCATAACCATTCCGATCATACTGAAAACATCCATCTTAAAACCTGTAATGAACAGAGACATAATGGCTCCTGTAAGTGCAGGTGGAATGGCCAGCAGGATTGTTACTGGCGTTACAAAAGATTCATACAGACTGGAGAGAACCAGATATATGAAAACAATAGCCATAATAAGGGCGAATATGATGCTTGCTCCTGTTTCAGCAAAGCTTTCAGACTGTCCGCTGAAAGTATATGTTACACCTTCAGGAAGATCCAGTTTGCTGATAGCAGCTTTTGTTTTTTCCATGGCTGTTCCAAGTCCGCTGTTAACCGCAATATTTGCTGTTATCTTGACTACATATGCCTTGTCTCTTCTGTTAATCTGGGAAGCCCCTGTTGTATATTCTCCTTTTGCAATTGAGGACAGGTTTACCATGATTCCGGAAGAGTTGGGGACTTTCATTGTTTTAAAAAGTTTCTGAATGTCCCTCTGTTCCGGCTTCAGTCTTGCTCGGATATCATAGTTGTAGCCGTTTTCCTTGAAAAGTCCCACAACTGCGCCTGTAACATTGTATCTCATTTCAAGACCTGCAGTATTTGTGGAAACTCCAAGATCCTGCATTTTCTTTTCATCGAATACAACCTGAAATTCCGGTTTTCCGAGTTTCATGGTTGAGTTAAGGTCAATAAGGTCAGGAACAGGTTTTATGGCTTCCATAATCATGAGTGCACTGTCCTGAACAGTTTGCAGATCATTACCGGAAATGATAAGTGTAAAAGGTGCTCCTGATCTTTTGCTTCCCGGATCATCTACAGAAGGCTCTGCATAATCAAATTTGTCGGCCAGCAGTTTTCTCATCTCTTCCTTCAGTGTTTCGGTGTCTGTTTTTCTGTCATCACGGAGATGAAGGACAATGGAGCCTGTAGCTACATCACCGGTGGAACTTCCTGCAGAAACAGTATAGTATTCCAGATCCGGGAATGAACGTATTTCGTTTTCTATCTTTTTCAGAGTCTGTTTTGTTCCCTCCAGACTGGTTCCTGGCGGCATGTCAATGTTGATAGTGAATTCTCCTCTGTCTCCTGCAGGGAAGAAAGTCTTTGTTACACCTCCCAGGAACATCATTCCGGAAACCATGACTACAAGAGCTGTCAGAATAACAATAAGAGGATGAGACAGGCATTTCTTCATTATTCCGGAATATTTTTTTTCCAGCAAGCCCTGGAATTTTTCAAAGAGAACAATAACTTTTTTGGTGCTCTTGCGTCCGTCTCCTGCGAAATAGGCAGAAAGGAACGGTGCAACAGTGAGAGCATCAAAAAGACTGACTATCATGGCAAAAATAACAGTAAAGCCGAACTGTTTGAACATCTTGCCAACAACTCCGCTGAGCATTCCGATAGGGAAGAAAACGGAGATGATGGCCAGAGTTGTTGCAATAACAGCCATCATAACCTCAACCGTACCTTTTTCAGCTGCCTTATGGGCGTCCATTCCGTCCTCAAGCTTCCGGAAAATATTTTCCCTGACTACAATGGCATCATCAACAAGAAGACCTACAACCAGGGAAAGGGCCATCAGTGTCATAATATTAAACGTATAGCCCATAACATACATGACAATGACTGCCCCAAGGAGGCTGTTGGGAATGGCAATTGCAGTGATGACTGTGGACCGTACATTTCCCAGGAAAAGGTAAACTACGAAGACAGCCAGAATAATTCCTATAATAATGGAGGAAACAGTTTCCTCAACATTCATCCGTATCCACTGGGACTGGTCCATAGCCACAATGACTCTGGAGTTTCCTTCCTGCTTTTCCAGAATCGCGTTGATTTTTTCTATTTCCGCCCTGACACTGTCGCATACCTGAACGGTATTTGTTCCGGACTGCTTTATGACGCTCAGGAACATGCAGTTCATTATTCCGGTTTCATTTCCTGGATCTGATTCTTTCAGAAGATCAGGATAGTACATGTATCCTTCTCTGGTAATATCCTCCATTCCGTCCCGTACTCTTCCAATGGTGTTGATGGTAACGGAGTTGCCCAGATCCCCTGAGAATGTGAGGAGTGTGGAGCCTATCTGATCAATGCTGGTATAGTCTCCCATGGAACGGAAAACAGTCTGTGTCTGACCGTGTTCCTGTCTTCCTATGGAAACATTGGAGCCGGACTGTTCCATTTTTGAAACCAGATTTACCATGGAAAGATGGTAGTCATTGAGTTTGTTCTGATCTATTTCGATCTGAATTTCTCTTTTGTTGCCTCCGGAAACTTCAACAGTACCAACGTCCTTAACTCTGGAAAGCCTGGGTTTTACAAATTCATTGGCCAGGTCATAGAGCCTGGCTCTGGACAGTTTGGATGTAACTGCAATCCAGAGAACAGGGGATGAATCAGGGTCATATTTCTGTACAACAGGATCATCGTCCATATCGTCAGGAAGAGAGTTTCTGGCCATGCTGACCTTGTCTCTTACATCCTGGGCAACCTGCTCCACGTTTACATCCATATTGAATTCCATGGTAATAAGAGAGAAGCCCTCGGTGTTCTGGGAATCAATATGTTTTACTCCGGCAATGGCTGCCAGTTCATCTTCCAGAGGCTTTGTAACAAGAGTCTCCATTTCCGATGGGGAAGCTCCTGAATAAATGGACCTTACAGTGATAACAGGAAAAGTAACATCAGGAATCAGGTCCATTCCTATTCTGGAATAGGAAATTCCGCCCAGAATAAGAATAACCAGAACTATACAGGTTATGAATATAGGGCGTTTGATTGCTAATTTTGCTGAGTTCATAAATTTTCTCTTTTATTTAATGACATCTTTGTAGTCTATATACAGGCTGATAAGCTGATATTTCAGATTATCCAGATCCGTTCTTGCAGATGAAATAAGATTTTCTGTTGTAAGCACATAGGACAGATTAAGACGTCCCTGTCTGTATTTTTTCTTTTCGGTCACCAGCTGTCTGGAAAGTGCATTGAGATACTGTTCTTTTTTCTTAATCCGGATTTTTGTTCCTGCTGCAGTGCTGGAGATTGATGACAGCATTTTTTTATAGGAATTTTCGGCTGTTTTCTTTTCATATTCCAGAGCTTTAAGCTGGATTTCAATATCTTTAAGTTCTCCTTCTGCCTGACTGTTTCCCAGACTGTACACAAATTCAAAGCCCAGCTTCCAGTCTTTGTCTCCAGGTGCTGAAAACTGTTTTGATGAGTCGGAAGTCAGATTTTTACCTGTATAGGAACCGGTAATATTCAGATCAGGAAGGAGCCTGTTTTCATAGACTCCCTGGGAATATATAAGTCTCTTTGCTGTCAGATCCATCAGTCTGCATGAATTGGTTGTGGAAAAATCTGCATAGGCATAATCTGCCGCAGCTGCCTCATTATACAGTTCATTGAAAGAATTTTCTTCTGGAGAAAGATTTTCAGTATCAATATATACTGCAAGGCTCTTTTTAATATTGCGCAGATCGGTATTTTTTGTTTCCAGCTCCTGTTCATAGTCCAGTGTGGAAGCTGTGGATTTCTGAAGGTCATCTTCTTCAACTATGCCTGCATTGAAGTTCTTCCTTACCTGATTAAGCTGTGCCCTGGAGTTTTCCAGGGATGTGGTGGAATTTCCTACCTGTTTACAGGCCAGAATCCACTGGAAGTACATTTTTTTATAGGCATTAAGGGTGATCTTGTTGTTTTCCAGAAGCCTTACTTTTTCTGTTTCAACCTGCATTTCTGCATTTTTTTCGCTGAAGGAATCAACTTTCCCGAGAAAATTTTTCAGCAGTGGCTGTGTAGCTGTCACTCCGATGAAGGGGGCAGAAAATACATCACTGTCCGGAGATGTGCCGAAATCTCTGTAGCCTGTTTTGGACCATCCTCCGTTTACACTAAGACGTGTTCCTGTTGAGGTGAAGACTTTGGACAGGCCGGCTGATATATCCGTTCCGGTGACAGATCCCTTTGTTCCGTTCTGAATGACATCAGATGAAGAAAGTGATCCTCCGGCATTTATGGAAATATCGCTGATGGATTTAACCTTTTCCAGTTCATTTTCCTGCAGAAGCAGATTAATTCCGTTGGACTGAATTTCCGGCAGTGTGGAAATCATTGTGTTCATATATTCAGCGTAGCTGATGTTTTTTTTCTCTTCCTGAACTGTTCCCTGTTCCTGTGAGAAAACTCCAGCGTAGGAGAAAATAAAAAACATTAAAAAAAGGATTTTTATTTTTGCTGTCATGTGATGCTCCTGAAAAATCTTCATTTATAAAATGGCAGAAGAAAAAATAAAAATGTCAATATATAAATATATAATAAAAGTAAATAATCTGTAAAAAAACAGAGAAAAATGGAAAACGAAAAA
>JAZRYV010000267.1:0-4188 GCA_045600925.1 Spirochaetota bacterium | reverse complement strand
TGCGCAGAAGTTCTGCACCGTGTCCTGTAATTCCGTATGTATCCATTTTCAGGAGATTATATCCAGGAGAAGACCTCTTATCTCTGCCATTGTTTTCATAAGTGCAAAGGCAGGACTTCCCTCTGTGATGGTTTTATGAATCTGAAGAAACTTTTCATCTATGATCTCTGCCACATTGTAGATACGGCTGTTTTTCCAGGCAGATGTTCTGATTTCTTTCATGGAAATGCTCTGATCAATGGCTGTTTTAAGAATTTTCCGGACCAGAGCCTTGTAGACAGTCATTTCCTTAAAGGACGGATCTGCAAGAAATTTCTGTTCCTGTTTCTGAAGGTTCTCCAGCAGTTCATCCACAGATCCTTCCATATCTGCAGCAATTGTTTCTTCCAGCTGAGTTCTGAAATCACTGCCGGCAGAAACAGGCGCCCCTGAAAATAAAGCAGTACCTGTTTTCTTTTTCCTGATCCTGCTTCTGTCCTCAGGTTTTCCTGCAGTTGGATAAATCTCAATCATAGCCGGCCTTAAAGAGAAGCAGAGAATCTGTTGATGGTACAGGTACCGTCAAACACAACTCCGTCCTCCATTACAAGACTTGGAGTTACAATATTGCCTGTAATTTTTCCTGTTGAAAGGAATATAACCCTTTCAGTGGCAAAAATATTCCCTTTGACAGTTCCTCCTATGACCACGAGTCTGGCCTTTATGTCTGTTTCCGCCCTGCCTGTCTGCCCTATAAGAACCTTTCCGCCTGTTTCTATGGTTCCGCGGAAATTTCCGTCTATACGAAGCAGACCGTTTATTCTGAACTCACCCCTGAACTCGGAGCCTTCTCCGATAATGCTGTTTACTATATTGTCGTCTTCGTATGTTCTTGCTGCCATAACACTGTCCTGCGAGAATTTTTTCTTCCGGATATCCTTCTTCCGGCATTTTTATTTAATGCCTGTCTTTGTTCAACAATATTTTCACTGCAGAATCCTGCTGCTGCAGAAAACGCAGAATATTCAGATCCGGTTCCTTTTTCTGCTCAATCATTTCTATCCCTGTGGCTGCGGACGGATGGGGATGATCCCGGTCGTAATCCTCTGTGCCGCCGGAATTTTTCCCTTTTTTCCTGTGGCCGTAAAAGCAGAAATAGACTGTTTTCCGCCCCTTCCCTGAATCGAACCCCATTGAGACCGGAAAACTGCTGCGAAGCCGGACTTCGCCGTTCTTTGTTTTTATCATAACTGTTTCCGGAGAAAAAAGCAAAGCTCCTCCGTTCTTTTCCGTTTCTTTCCATTTTAACACACTGACGGAAACAGTCTCATTCCAGGGAAAAGATTCCTGCTTTTCTGTTTTCCCGGAGGCCCCGGTTTCTGCAGGGGGATAGATAATACCCATGATTCTTTCTCCGGAAGCGAAATCCACAAAGGCAGGGTATCCGGCGGCACTGTCTGCCGCTGATTCCGGTGCTGCTTCCAGAGGTATGAACCGGTCTTCTTCTGCTCCGGAGGATTCCGGGCCGGGAAGAATCATCATCAGACAGAAAAAAACTGTTAAAATTTCTGTTTTCATAATTTTTTTTAATATTCTATGAATAAATGTCAAGAAATTCAAAAAAAATTTGACTGTCACAATTTTTTTTATTATATTAACAGTATGAACATACTGAATAAAACAATATGCTCGGCAGCGGCATGTCTTCTGCTGGTCCTTTCCCTGGGATCCTGTTCTATGGACTTCCCGATTGTAGCCTGGGAGGACGGAATCATCCCGTATTATCTGTCCGGCAACTTTACGGACGAAGAAGTGGATGTAATACACGAAGCCATGGCAGAATGGGAAGGAGTCTGCGGAGTCATCTTTGAAGAATCAAAACCAAGCTCTGCTGCCTACTGCATTGAAAGAACTTCACAGTCTGTATGGTCCTCCTCCGTAGGGGAAAACAATTATGAATGCAGAATGTATTTCGGCAGAGGGATGCCTCCTGTGGGAACAGTAGTGCATGAACTTGGACACTGTCTTGGTCTTCTTCACGAACATCAGCGTCCGGACAGAGACGAGTACGTAACAGTTTTCTGGAACAATATTCTTACAGGAAAGGAATTCAATTTTGAAAAGCAGGATAACCCTCTTATTAATGAAGAGGATTATGACTACGACTTTGAATCAATTATGCATTATCCGACATCAAGCTTTTCAAAGAACGGAAGAGATACTATAATGTCCAATCACGGTGAAACAATAAGAAGACATACCGAACATCCGTACGTAACTGACACTGACATTGCCAAGGTAAGGGCAATCTACGGAGAACCGGCAGAAAGGTAACAGCATATGAACAGAAACAGAATATTATTATTTTCCATGGCTCTTGTTTTTCTGATGAATTCCGGCAGCCTTTTTTCTGAAAATCTGGCTGAAGAAACATCTTCCGCTGCAGGAATCACGCCTGACTCTGTTCAGCAGAACGATGAACAGGAGCTGAGGAAGGAAATAGAAGATCTGAAAAAACGGGTAAACGAACTGGAAGCCCTTAAAGAAGACTATGCAGATCTTAAAAAGGAAATACGTTTCCTCAACGATCTGCAGATCAGCGGTTTTTTCGATGCAGGAATTTCCAACTACAAGAACAAGCAGAATGTTTTTTCAGTAGGTTCATTTGAGCTGGATATTCAGCACACATACGATCACTTCCAGGTTGCGGCTGCTCTTGTTTTTGACAAAGGAGCTTCACTGGATGTTGGTTTCATAGACTATCATCTTTTCGGCGGGACCATCTCCCCAAGAGGAAGACCTTTTCACAACAAGGGAATCCATCTGCAGATCGGACGATTCGATGTTCCTTTCGGAAACGACTGGTATTCCTATTCTTCTGTATCCAGAATAACTGTTACAGAACCCCTCACAACTGAAATCATTATGGACGGAGGATACAATGATGACGGGATACGGCTTATGTTCAACTTTATTTCCTTTAATGCAACCTTTTATGTTCTGCAGGGCATAGATCAGAAGTACACATACGGAGGGAATTCCTATGGAGGAAGAATAGCCCTGACTCCTTTCAGCAATCCGTACAAAGCAAACAAAAACAATGAACCTGTTTTTGAAACAGGTTTTTCCATGATTCTGGACTTTGACAGTGCAGGGCTCAGATCAGAAACTCTTTATGCAGGAGATATTAAAACACAGATCGGTCCTGCTGTTTTAAGCGGGGAATACTACTACAGGGACAAAAAAGCAGGCATTACAAGTCAGGGCTGGCACGGGGATCTGTTTTTCTGCTTCGGTTATTTTTCGTCAGTTCCTCTTACTCTCTTCGGAAGATTTGACCAGTGCGAAGAAAAAGAATATGTTCTTAAAAATGAACACGAAGTCAGGGTCTCCAACGGACTCACAAAAATATGTGCAGGTCTGAATTTTAACATTTCAGATATTTCATATCTGAAATTTGAATACGACAGATTTATCAAAGCCTATGAAGATTACAAGGATCCTTACTACAGTAAAAATCTTTATTATCTGCAGCTGGCAATTTCATTTTAGGACGGAATAAAAAAAATTGAAAAGAAATATATTTCATATTATACGGCAGTTCCGGACTGAAGAGGATTTTCCCCGGAGAACGGTTTCTATGCCAGCTGTTCTGACTTTACTGATTCTGGCCATTTTTCTGTGCATGCCGGATTTCGGGGAGGCTGCAGGAACAGATCCCCATTCAGCTGCAAAGCAGCCTGAGTACTGCCTTAAATGCCATACTGCAGACGAAGCCGGATCTTTCCGCGGAGGGACGGGAAATGCCTGTTCAAAATTCTGTCTCTCCTGTCATCAGATGCTTGACAGACATCATCCTGTTAACAAAAGGATGACAGGAAAAAAGAACGGCAGCTTTGTGCTTGCAAAAGGAAGGACAGCCTGCATAACCTGTCACAGAATAAACAAAAATCGTTATGACAGCGAACCATGGGCATCCCAGAGCATGTATGACAGGCTGTTCAAAAGCAGCACAGAGTACAAAACTTATTATCTTATAATGAAAAATGATGACGGACAGCTGTGCAAGTCCTGCCATTAAAATATTTTTACGGAGAAACTGATCATGGAAGACTATTCTCAGAGGAGACGCATTATTATGATAAACAGAGCTTTTCAGGGAAAGCTCATTTTTAAATTCATCCTTGTGGATCTTCTTATCATTACTCT
>JAZRYV010000266.1:0-8899 GCA_045600925.1 Spirochaetota bacterium | reverse complement strand
AGTACGGTATGTTAAAGTAGAGAAGAAAAAATATAATATTGCAGAAACATTATTAAAGTAGAGACGTATGGACCATACGTCTCTACTTTTATCATTGCTGAATGTCTCAACGGATAACATACGTCTCTGCTTTTATCATATGCTGCTGGCCTTTAGTTTTATTCTGTATTGATAATCAGAAACATCTATTAATGAATTGATTAAATCTCTGCTGTGCTGAAAATTATCCTATATATTATATAAGGAGATAAGGAGGTTCGTTATGAACACAGCAGCACAGAAACATGCCGTTAAACTGAGAAAATCCGGTAAGAACAGAACGTCTTTCCGGAAAAGACTCTCTGCATTCCTTTTTTTAATTCCTGCACTTGTTTTTGCTGTTTCATGTCATGGAGACAGCACACCTTCGGAAGACGGGCTGGATAATTCAAAATCAGAAGAGATCATCACTATGAGCAGAAGTTTTACAAACTCTGTATCCAGAGGAGATGAAATTTTTAATGCAGTTATGGAAAAGTACAGGCCGGTACTGGACTTTTACGGGAGTCCGGCAGACTGCGAAGAAGGGGAACTGACAGAGAATGATTTTAAAACTCTTGTAAAGCTGTATCTTGGCTATGATGAGGACAGCGATTTTTCCGACAGTGCTTCCTATAACTACAACTACCTGAAGGCCATTGTGGATTCAGATTCCGATGCAGAAATTATTCTGTATTATGAAGACGGGACAAAAGAGACGCTTCCTGCTGCAGAACTTCTGAATGAAGAAACACATTCGCTGAACTGGGGAAAAATAGAAAAAGCAGCAGGATTCGGAGCAAAATTAGAAGATTATGATAAAATGATAGATAAGCTTCAGGACTCAATTAAGAATTATAAACCGGATTATTTTTTAACACTGATATATGGAGATGATCTGAAAGAAAGTCTGTCAGAATTAAGTGAACTTGCCGGAAAGTTGAATGACAGCAAGATTTTAAATGGAATACTGAGCTCTCTTGGAGGCATATGCGGGAAAATTGGAACGGTGATCAGTGCTGCAAAGTTTTTGGGTATAATTAAACCTGGCCAGGATGCCACTCAGAGAAAGCTTAATCATATAATAAAGCTTCTTGAGGGAATATATAAACATCTTGAATATATTGAAGCAAAACTGGACTGCATTTCCATAAAAATAGACACTAACGAGTACAGGGAGCGTGTAACAGCTTTAAAGAATCTCAAAAGCGAGATTAATGGAGCGATACAGAATATGAGTATAACAGATGAGGGAGAAGCTGCAAAATTAAATATACAGCTGGCTAATTTTTATATAAACGGCTGGCTCGGCAGGCTTAATGATGCCTCTCTGGATGAATATGATTATTTTAAAAATTGCGTAAAAAACTACAGCAGTTCCGAACAGAAGACAGAAGGCTACAGGGCTTATTCAGCATACTTAAAGCCCTGGGATGTAAGATTTGAAATCCCCTATCAGATTAGCTGGAAATACTATAGTGAATGGGAGGAATGGGAATGGCCTGAAATTATACATGTATGCAGCGGAATGATAGACGGAGAACCTATAACCGGCTATGCTGACTACTTCAATAACAGTCTGAAAAATTCAAATGAAGAACTGCCTTTTTTTACAGACAACATTGAATATATAAGCAGCATTTACAGGTTTGCCATGAGTCTTAATGAATATATCTTAAGTCAGGAAGAGCTGGAAGATGCAAATTCAAACAGGGCTGAAATTTATTTAACAACAAAAAATCAGTATATAGATGTACTGAGGACAAAGATTATTGAGTCCTTCATGGATTATAAGGATTCAGAGGACAGCCTGAAATTCAGTCAGACTGCATCAGACAGTTTCAACGGCGGAGATCTGAGTATTATTCAGGGCGGGCGGCAGAAATCGGATCCTTCCTGGAAAGCTCATGTTAACAGGCATCTTGGAAAAACACTGAGCAATGGATATACTTCCTATTCTTCAGGATCAAATGATTTTTATCCTTATGATTATCCTACAGCAGGTTATTCTGGTACACAGTTCCCTGTAACAATACGCTATACATACAGGAGTGGTTTTGGAGTGCATTCCCCGAAGGCAAGACCAAGACTTCATTTTGGCAGTGAGTATGATGCTTTCCCGGTATTTAATCTGGAATGGTCAGGATACGGAATATCATGGAGATTGAATAAAGGAAAAATAGAAAGAAATGTCTGGACTGAAGCCTCCTTTTCTTCTGATTCTTTCTCTGATTTAACAGCCAGTGCAGAGTCTGCTTTCCGTAAACGCAGCAAGGAAAAAACTGCAGACAACCTTATGTGTTTTGCTGCCTGTCTTGCTGCTCTGGAAATTCAGATGGCTGCATATCTGGATGACGATGCTTTTGAGGCATACAAAAACTCAGGAACAGCTGAATAGCAGAATCACTGTACCGTCACCGGCATGGGGAACCGGTTTTATCCGGTTCTCAGCCGCTGACGTCCTCAGCTCCGGATGTGCTGTCCATTCACTGTTTTTTCTGTTCTGTATTATGTAAAAAAAACAGTGGACAGGAGTTACTGCATAGTCAGAATCAGTCTATGGAAAAGAAAAATAAACAGTATGCTGTATTTTTTGATCTGGATCATACTCTTCTCTCGGTGTCCAGCGGATCAAAGATGTTTCAGTTTCTTCTTGAAAAGAACAAGCTGAATGTCTGTGAAAGATCCATTGTAAGACTGTCTGTTGTGCTCTGGTTCCTCAGAATTATTTCGGTGTCAACATGCATAAGGCTGGTGGCAGGTGTATGCCGGGGCAAATCTCTGGACAGAAACGAAGAGGAGATTTTTTTCCGGGACTATATTCTGCCTTCCATTAGAAAATCCGCTGTTGACGAACTGGAAGAGCACAGAAAGAATGGGGCTGCACTGGTTATTCTTTCCGCATCTGTGGACCTTATATGCAGACCTGTGGCTGAAATGCTTAAATTTGACAGTATCCTGTGTTCCGTTTTTGAAAGAAAGGGATATATGTTTACAGGACGGGTTTCAGGGAAGTACTGTTACGGAAAGGAAAAATTAATCCGTGCAGAAAAGTGGTGCAGTGAAAACGGTCTTCCGCTGGAAAACAGCTGGTATTACGGAGACGGTTTTTCTGATCGTTTTATTATGAAGGCTGTGGGGCATCCTGTATGCATTAATCCGGGAAAACTTCTGTCCTCCTTTGCGGAAAAACTTCACTGGGACTGCAGATCCTGGAACTGATGCGCTTTTCATTTCTTCTTCTTTTTATTCTGCTGAGCAGTGCTGTTATGGCTGATCCCATGGGCGCAGTTGGCAGAATGGAAGGAGATACCCCCCGGACAGAACAGATGGCAGAGATTTTCCGGTCATCTGTGGAAAAATTTTTTGAACAGTCTCATATTGCTGTGGTTAAAGGCGATCAGCTTGCGCGTGAGCTGAACCGTTTCAGCTGTACAGATGAAAAATGCATGCTGAATTTTGCGGAAGCCGCAGGAATCGGATTATTTGCCGCAGGAAGCATTACGGACCGGGGAAATTACTGCCTGCTGAAAGTTTCGGCTTTCGGAACCGGTTTTTTATCCGGAGGAAAGGAACTGTACAGGTATGCAGTGAAGATTCCGGCAGGGAAAAAGGCGGCAGGCGGGGATCTGGTTTCGGCAATGGAAGAACACGCCTGCAGGTTTACGGCAGGTGCACTGGATAATTTTTCGTACCCGCAGAAATTTTCTGATGCAGAGGATCCGGAGGATCCTGATGATGGAATTTATTCTGTATACAGGAACAAAGTTCCGGCCGGACCTTTAAATGAGTTTTATGAAGCAGGGAAGGCTGAGGTCAGGGAAGGTGTCATCAGACAGACTGGCGGCTTTATTCCTGAGAAAGATGATTTTATAATTCTTGATAAGAAAAAGGAGAGCAGGGCTCTGAGACAGAGGCTTGAGACCAGGAAGGAAACGGTCTTTATGCCTGTGACAAACGGGGACCTGCTTTTTTCATGTCTGTTCATTCCTGCAGGCAGTGCTGTTATGCCTGTGGTTTCTCCTTTAAGGGGATATATTCCCTCCGGAGACTGGCAGGGACTGGGGCTGTGGGCAGTGAACGTCCTTCCGTATACATATATTGAGATAAGCGGTTTTTTAAACAGGCCGTCTGAATTCAGAAAGCATGGCCGGGATGTGTCCCGCAGGACCAGAACAGATTACAGATTTGCCTGGTATATGCTTCTGTCCGGCGGCGGTGCTGCTTTTGTGGATTCCTTTGCACATAATTATCTGCTGAATGCCTCCATGTACAGGGGCAGAGTGCCCTATATGGGCAGCGGAAAAACAGCTGCCCTGCTTTCGGTTATAACGCCGGGAGGAGGGCATTTTTACAGAGGAAACAGACTTGCCGGATATATGTATTTTCATGCAGACAGTCTGCTGCTTTATTCGGTCATACGTTCCTTTTCTCCGCCGGTGTCCTGTGATGGCAGCAGACGTAAGAAAGGCCGGGTACAGCGTACAAGAGGTTATGCTCTTGCAGGTCTGCTGTGTGCCGTTAAAATTACAGAACTGGTTCATGCTGTTCTTTCGCCGGACCGGATTGTCAACGGAGAGATTATGGAAGACAGGGGATTGTCTTTTTCGCCTGCAGTGAGTTCAGACGGGCATGAAAGATTCTTTTGTGCGGAAGTCAGCTGCAGATTTTAGAAGCACATGAGATTCCGGTGAAGGAAGATGCCTGCCGTTATATTCATTTCGTTTGAATGATGTATTCCTGTGCTGTCCGGAAATTTTTTAAACATATTCAGCCTGTATGTCTGAAATTAAGGATTCATAATTCTGAATTCCTGACTGTTTATAATATAAAGCCTTCTGCTTTTTATTCCGATAATCAGTTAAGACGGAGGTATATTATGAAATTACTGTTAATGACTGCGGCTGTACTCCTTGTTATTGGAAGCGGAAGTGCGGTTTTTGCCGGAAATAATAATGAATCATCTTTTGACGAGTATGGTTTTGAGGAGACCTGTGATGAGGAAGGTCTTTCTCAGGAAACCATTCTGGACAGTACGAAGAAGCAGGATTCTGCTGTAAAATCCAGAGGGACATCTGCATACGGAAAGCCTTCGGCTTTTTCCGGAAGCGAAAAGTTTTATCAGAAAGGAACCGCTTCCTGGTACGGACGGGAATTTCAGGGAAAGATTACGGCTTCCGGAGAAAGGTTCGATATGAACGGTTTTTCTGCAGCCCACAGGGAACTGCCTTTTGGTACAGTCATAGAAATAAAGAATCTTAAGAACGGATGCAGTGTAAGGGCAAAGGTTAATGACCGCGGCCCTTATAAAGGAAACCGGATTGTGGATCTGTCCTATGCAGCTGCAAATGAGCTGGGATATATCCGTGACGGGGAAGCATCTGTTGGAATCACTGTTATAAAATGGGGTGACGGAAAAAGACAGTCATCATCTGCCGGCCGGAAAAAAATAAAAGCAGAATCTGCTGTTCCTGTTGTTAATTATACAGAAACAAAACCTGTGAAAGCAAAAGCTGAATATGTTCCGGCAGGAGGAAATCTCTGCCTTCAGGCCGGGGCTTTCTATTCAAGGGACAATGCAGAAGGTCTTAAGATAAGAATAGAAGATCTGACTTTCAGATCTGTTGTAATAGTTCAGGATAATGATATGTTCAAGGTCAGAATTCAGGGAATTCCGGACAGAAATGAAATGGCTCAGCTTAAAAGTGCCATGGAAGAAGAAGGTATTCATTCTTTTTCTGTAAAAGCAGAATAGCATTATCCTTAAATTTATTCATACCGGATATTAAAAATAAAAAAAGCCACGGCAGTGGCTTTTTTTATTTTATGAATCAGCTGAAGCGGTTTCTTTCAGCTTTTCAGAAAGTCTTTCTGTGGGTGTTTCAGTCTCTGTACTGTCTTATGGCTTTCAGTGCACTTTCGGTCCACTTTTCCGGGCGGGACAGAGGGCCGGAGTGACGGCCTTCCTCAATCATAAGTGTGCATTCTGTTCCGGCAGCTGCTGCAGAGGGATAATATGTGCTGAAAAATTTTTCCTGTTCCTCAGCTGATGCTTTCCATTTATCTTTTGTGCCTGCAAGTTTTTCCCCGCTGAAAAGTGAATCATCTGCCCCGAGAATTACTGCAAGATATTTGAGATCAGGAACAGGAAAATCTGAATCATCTGCCTGCAGGGCACAGTCCTGAACATTGATCCATGGCCGGACCGGACTGCAGCTGCGGCAGGAATCCAGGCAGATGCTTTCTGTCATGCCGAGGGAAACATTAAAGACTGCGGCAGGCTCTGAAAAAGTACAGGCTGTACAGATGCCTTCCTTTGAAAAGGCTGCTGCAAGCCATAAAGGACCGCAGCAGGATCTGTTTCCCCAGTCAGTATATCCTGCAGGGGCCATCTGAAAAAGGGATGTGACTGATTTTTGCCATCGTGATGCTATCCTCCTGGACAGGAGAGCTCCGTGGGACCAGCCGCCTGCAGCCACAGTACATGTCCGGGAAGTTTCTGAAGGCATATATTTTTTACCGTCAAAAAAGATTTCCGTGCAGCCGGAGCGGCCTGATTCAAGACCCTGAATGCTGATTCCTGCTTCATTAAGGCATGCTGCAGCCAGTTCCATAAACAGAATTTCCTTTCCTGCATCTCCGTCTGCCGGTGTATCGGAGGCCGGGGCAATTACGATTCCGGATGCTGAATGAAGGGACAGTTCCCTGATGATGGCCCAGGATGTTTCTGCAGGAAGTCCATGGCCTGCGGAGAAAAGGATCACTTCCATGGGAGCAGAACCGGTTTCTGATATGGTGTTTTTTTCTTCTTCAGTTCTGGAGTCTGCAAATACAACGTCTCCGGATATTTTTTCATTCATGTATACCATGGTTGCCTTCCGGTACATGGAATCCGGGGATTCCGGCAGAGACCGGGTTTCGGAAGCAGAAAGGGGAATGCCTGCCATGATAAAACAGAGGACTGCGGCGCACTTCAGAATAACATCAGACATAGGAAGCCTTTACCTTTTCATCTGTAAGAAAATATAAAACCGGAAAGGCTGTACATATTACTGCGCAGTGGATGATGAAAAGAGCCGTGTCTCCGGCTGCAGCCTCATCTGTAAAAAAAAGAAAATTAACTGCAAGGGGAATTCGTACAGCCAGGTCCAGTGTGGTAATCCACAGATGAATTTTTCTGTTGATTTCTTTTCTGCGGTAAAGACCAATGACATGGACAGTCCACAGAATCATGAGCAGCAGAGCACACAGACCTGCAGGAATCTTTCCTGTGAGATAAACAGCAGCCGGCAGCATAAACAGAATATCTGTATAATAAATGGAGGCTGCATAGGGCAGGACTGCAGGAATTGCTGTTTTTGCCTTAATTACTGTCATACCTGATTCTGTTCATCTTTGCCTGTACTGGCAAGAAAAATTTTTTAATTTTCCGGATAATCTATGAATACTGTTCAGCTTGCCGTTCCTGAAGAATACGATCTGGAAAGGATCGACAAAGTCATCACCTGCTGTCTGGAGACGGATACCTCCAGATCCTGTATCCAGAAACTGATTAAGTCAGGGGATATTCTGGTAAACGGAAAACAGGTTAAGGCAAACTACAAGGCCAAAACTGACGATCTTATTACGGTCTCTTTCCCGGAAGAGGAAGAGATTTCTGTGGAGCCTCAGGAGATTCCCCTGAACATAGTGTACGAGGACAGTGATATTATTGTGGTGAACAAGCAGCCGGGACTGGTTGTTCATCCGGGGGCCGGGAACCGGGACAGGACTCTGGTAAACGGTCTGCTGTGGCACTGCAGGGAGCTTTCCGGCACAGGAGGGGCCCTGAGGCCGGGGATCGTTCACCGGCTGGACAAGGATACTTCCGGACTGATGGTTGCAGCAAAGAATGACAGTGCTCACCGGAAGCTGGCACAGGATTTTTTTCTGCGCAATATAAAGAAGGAATACTGTGCCGTTGTTACAGGCAGACCGAAAACAGATCATTTTACCATAGATCTGCCGCTTGCCCGTCATAAAAAATACAGGCATAAAATGACGGTTGATGAAAACGGCAGAGAGGCCGTAACTGAATGTTTTCTTGACCGGGTCTGGAATGTTAAGGGAATCATTTTTTCCTGTCTTAAAGTCAGGATCCATACAGGCAGGACCCATCAGATCCGTGTTCATCTTTCTGCAGAGGGAATGCCTATTGTGGGGGATCCAATTTATTCAAAGAAATGGGAAAAATACAGGGTTCCGTATCTGCTGCTGGCCTCGGTCCGGCTGGGTTTTAATCATCCGGCAACAGGGGAGTTTATGGAATTTTCCGTTTCTCTGCCTGATCACATGGAGGCCTTTATGGACAGGCTGGGAAAATCTGACATTGATTTTCAGTAAAAAAAAGAGGACCAGAGGTCCTCTTTTTCATTCTCATTCATTAAACCATTGAGTCTGTTCTACATATTGTCTGCCACAGCCTGTCCGAATTCGGAACATTTAAGGAGTGTGGCGCCTTCCATCTGTCTTTCCAGGTCGTAGGTTACGCGTTTCTGTGAGATGGTTTTCTGGAGAGCATTTTCTATGCTGTCTGCAGCTTCTGACCATCCCATGAAACGGAGCATCATTCCTCCGGAAAGGATCAGGGATCCCGGATTTACCTTGTCCAGACCGGCATACTTTGGTGCTGTTCCGTGGGTGGCTTCAAATACAGCCTCATTGTCTCCGATGTTGGCTCCCGGAGCCATTCCCAGACCGCCTACCTGAGCAGCAAGGGCATCAGACAGATAGTCACCGTTGAGATTCATGGTGCAGATTACCTGATATTCATCCGGCCTTAAAAGTACCTGCTGGAACATGGCATCGGCAATCCTGTCCTTTATGACTATTTTGCCTTCCG
>JAZRYV010000265.1:0-8662 GCA_045600925.1 Spirochaetota bacterium | reverse complement strand
TTTGTGCATATTGTACACTGTGATACCGGTGATTTTGTCCTTATGGGACACCAGAGATGAATATTCGTTCTGACTTCCGTAGATGCCGTGTTCCGGTGCAATAACTGTTTTTACTATGATTCCTTTTTTCCGAAGCAGGCTGATGTTTGTGTTCAGATACCGGTCAATACCGGAATGGTTTGTCACCAGAAGACATTTTTTCCCCCGGTATCCGGAGGCTTTCCATTTTATAAAGACTTCCAGTCCCATGTATACACGTGATTCATCAACAGGAAGTGTATAATGAGTTCCTGACAGACAGGAAAGAAGAAAACAGGAAAGTACAAGGCATACAGGTAATATTTTTTTCATGATTATATTTTCGGCCCTTGTTATTGTTTTATTCATAGAAAATCTTTTTTGATCCGATAATAAAAGAGACATAATTATTTAACAGGCAAAATATATGAGATATTCACTTTTAAGACTGCTTGCTGTAGTCATAGTATTTGTTTTTTCCACCTGTGCTTCCGGTTCAGGAATTTTTCAGGAGGAAAAGAAGACTGATTTAAGATTTGCAGAATCTGTTCCTTCTCTTCCGGACAGCAGACCTGTTCCTGCCGGAGAATCACCGGTCTCCGCTGCAGAAAAAGGTTCTGTTTCTGAGAACACAGGGCAGGCTGCAGGCACGGAGGCTTCTGTTCAGAAATCAGTTCTTTCTCCGGAAAAGATTCAGGAAAAAAATAATTCCATTTCAGGAACAGATGGCTCCGTGCCTCTTTCTCCTGCCCGGCAGGAGAAAGCCGGAGAAACCGGCAGCCTGACTGACGGCAGCGGTTCTGTCACCATTCCGGTAAAACCGGCAGAGCCTGAACAGGATGCAGAGGATAAACAAAATTCCGGTCTGGATAAATATTTTGTGGATATTAATAAATATTCCACTGAAGGAGGAAAATTCCAGAAAAAATACATGAGCAGTCTTAAGGAAACGGTCCGTTCTCTTCTGGATAAAAATTTCTCTGTAGAAGAAAAGAGCACAGGCTTTTATTATGAAAAGAAAACAGGTAACCGGAACATGCTCTATGCAGGAACGGATATTCTGCTTCCGGAACCTGCAGGGAAAAACTATGCTGCCAGAGCAAGATCTGCTGTATGGAAAAATCTCAGGACAGTTGTAAATATTTTTGCAGCCAATGATGAATGTTTTGCGGAACAGAAAATAAAAGGAATGGTTATAGGTTTTAAATGGCAGTCCGGCAGTTCTCCTGAACAGATCAATGTGTGGATTCTGGAAACAGATTTGAAGAGTTTTATGGATGACAGGATGACCTTTGATGAGCTGGTTCAGAAAAGTACTCTGACAAGTGCATCAGGAAGAATTGTTGTGTTCAGATAGATGTCTTTAAATCTGCAGAATAAAGAAGAAACAGTTAAACTGTTTCTTCTTTTTCTGTTTCGGCAGTTCTTTCTGCTCCGGCCTCTGCTATTATATTTCCAAGAACAGTGCAGAGCTTTTTAATTTCTCCCATAGTTCCTATGGAAATACGGATATAATCAGACTCTCTCTCTCCGGTATAATGACGGACAAAGATGTTTTCTTTCTTAAGTTCATCAAACAGATACTGAGCTGACAGTACAGCATGTTTTACAAAAAGAAAATTTGCTCTTGAAGGAATGATTGTGAAATCCATGGCTTCAAGTTTTTCTTCAAGATATTCCTTGCAGTTTTTTACCTGACTGATGTTGTATCTGAAGGTCTTTTCATCCTTCAGAGCTGCTGCAGCTCCGGCCTGGGCAGGTGAATCCACATTGTATGAATCCTTTATTTTTACAAGTCCTCTTATTATTTCCCTGTCTGCTGCAGCAAATCCGACTCTGAGTCCTGCAAGAGAATAGGATTTGGACATGGTTCTTGTTACAATAAGATTGTCGAAATCTCTGATCAGTTTTATGGCTGATCCTCCGTAAAAATCGATATAGGCCTCATCAACAACCATGAGCCCTCTGTATTTTTCCAGAAATTTTTCTATGTCCTTTACCTGACAGTATGTCCCTGTAGGGTTGTTTGGGTTTGCAATAATCACCAGATCGTACGGCTTTTCCAGAAACCTGTTCAGGTCATAGGAAAAATCATCACCAAGCTGAATCTTTTCGTATCTGATTCCGCTGCCCTGGGCCAGTGTGTCATAAAGGGCATAGGAAGGATAGGGAAATGCTGCAGTGCCGGTTTTTTCAATAAAGCCTCTGAAGATCAGAGTAAAGATTTCATCGGAGCCGTTTCCGGCAAAAACATTTTCCGGAGATATTCCGTTTACCTCTGCAAAGGCCTGTCTGAGTTCTGCAGCTGAGGATGATGGATATCTTCTCAGGTCTGCAGAGGCAGCCCTGCTTATGGCTTCAAGTGCCGCAGGTGACGGAGGAAATGGATTTTCGTTTGTATTGAGTTTTATTATCTCGTTTATATTCGCCGGCTGTTCTCCGGGAATATATTCATCCATGTTTTTCAGTGTTGAGTTCCAGTATTTCATTTTATACCATGAGCTGTACCGCAGATGTCTGCAGTGCAGAATATGTTTTTCTTTTCCATATATTCCTTCAGACCGCTGTTCAGTTCTGCAGAAAGAAACGGGTTAACAAGGTTCATTGTGCCTATGGATACAGCAGATGCTCCTGCCATAAGGAATTCCAGCATGTCGTCCGTGCAGGCAATTCCACCTTCACCTATAATCGGAATGTCTATTTTTTCATAGATCTGGTAAACAGCCCGTACAGCAAGAGGTCTGATGGCCGGCCCGCTGAGACCTGCCACTTTGTTGCTGAAGTAAGGTCTGCCTGTGTTTACATCTATTTTCATTCCCAGAAAGGTGTTCACTGCAGTTACTGCATCTGCCCCTGTTTCCTGGGCTCTCACAGCGAACTGCGTAATATCAGTCACATTGGGTGAAAGCTTTACTATAAGTGTTCCCTTTGTCACTCTTCGTACCTTTTCCAGCAGATCCGTGAAAATTTTAAGATCTGTTCCGAAGGCCATTCCTCCTTCCTTTACATTCGGGCAGGACACATTCAGTTCCACCGCATGAATTCCTTCTGTTTCAGAAAGAATTCTGCACAGTTCAGTGTTTTCATCAACAGAATGTCCTGCCACATTAGGAATTGCTTCTGCTCCTTCTTTAAGCAGAAAAGGAAGTTTCTTTTCAAGGAATACTTCCAGTCCTACATTTTCCAGTCCTATGCTGTTCAGAAGTCCGGAAGGTGTTTCCATAACCCTGTGACCTCTGTTGCCTGGTCTTGGTTTAAGACTCAGACCTTTTGTAAAAACAGCACCGATTTCTGAAAGATGAACATAATGTGAAAGTTCCTCACCGTAGCCTGCAGTTCCGGATGCTACAGTCACCGGATTCCTGAGTACAAGATTTCCTATTTTTACAGTTGTATCTTTTGTTTTCATATTTTTACCGGAATAAATTCATGAGCAGTAAAAATAACTGTCAAGAAGAAATTTCCGGCCGAATTACTTCTGTTTTTTATTTGACATTCTTCATAAGAGCTGTATCCTCCGATATTATTGGAGTTATTTCAGCTGAGCTGCTGTATGGAAGAAAAGAAGAAAAAAAGAAAAATTTATCTGGCTTTTGATATGGACGGAACCATTTTCAACGGATCATCCATTGTCGTTGATGCTTTCAGCCGTGGAATTATGGAGGCATCGGAAGTTCTTGGAAAGAAAATGACTGCTCCGGACAGAAATGCCATCCTGAAGATGGTTGGATGTCCTGCAGAGGATATTTACCGTACTTTTTTTAAAGACCTGAAGGCTGATGAGCTGACTGCTGTGGGGAATATCTGCAGCAGAAGTTTCGTTAATATTATAAATGCAGGCGGAGGAGAGCTGGTCCCTGGTGTTCTGCCTGCAATGGAAGAACTTTGCGGAGAAGGGTGTATTTCTCTTACTGCATCCAACGGCAGAAAAGCCTATGTAGAAGCCATAATGAGTTCATTCGGGCTGGACCGTTTTTTTGACAGTAAAGAAAATCTTCTGTTCTGCGAAGGAAGTATTCCAGATAAGACGGTGATTCTGTCCATATACAGAAAGCGGATCCGTCCTGATGATCTGATTATCATGATAGGAGACAGAGAGTTCGACAGAAATGCAGCTCATGCAAATAATGTGCCTTTCATAGGATGTGCCTTCGGACACGCAGGAGAGGATGAGATCCGGGGTGAAAAATGGATCGTTCATTCTTTTTCAGAAATACCGTCTTCCGTAAAAGAAATCGCCGGAAATTTTTAATGAAAAAATTTTTTTCTTTTATACTGTCCATTCTCTCTGCAGGAATTCTTGCCTGCGGTGAAAAGACACATGTTTTTTCTGTCCCTGCCATGGGAACAGTGTTCACCATCCGTATGGACTGTTCCGACAGCCTTGCTGTAAAAGTTTACCCGATGCTTGCAGATGAAATCAGCAGGCTGGAAGAACTGTTCAGTCCGTTTAAGACAGAAAGCGACATCTTCCGTATAAACAGTTCTGCAGGAAAATCAGTCACTGTTTCTGATGAAACTGTTTCCATGCTGAAAAGAGCTGTTTCTGTGTCTGATATTTCCGGAGGGGCTTTTGATGTTTCCTATGTGCCTCTCGGAAGGCTGTGGAATTACAGATCCGGAAATTTCAGGATTCCTTCAGAAAAAGAAACTGCTGCAGCCCTTGATCTGGTGGATTACAGAAAAATTATTATTGATGGAAACACTGTTCGTTTAGGCCGTAATGGAATGGCTGTCAGTCTTGGAGGAATTGCCAAGGGATACTGTGCTGACAGATGTATCGCCTTTATGAAGGAGTCGGGTATTCCTGCAGGCATTGCAGACGCCGGGGGCAATATGAAGTTTCTGGGAAAAAAGGACGGAGGATGGAAGACAGGGATCCGGCATCCCAGGGAGGACGGAGTCTTCTGTGCACTGGATCTTGAGGACGGTGAGGCTGTATCAACCAGCGGTGATTACGAAAGGTTTGTCATGCATGACGGCAGACGGTATCATCATATAATCAGTCCTGCCACAGGTTATCCTGCAGAAGATTTCATGTCCGTAACTGTGGTGTGTGATTCAGGGGAAAGGGCAGATGCCTTTTCTACAGCCCTGTTTGCTGCCGGAAGAGAAGGTGCTCTGTCCATGCTGAAAAAAGTTACGGATCTTTCGGCTGTTATGGTTACTGCTGATTTTACAGTAATGATTTCAGCTTCACTGAAGGGAAGAGTGCATATTCCGGAAAAGTACAGAGTTTTATGGATATAGGAACGGCTGTCTGCATACTGCAGGGGTGATTCTTTTCTTTTGTTCCTGAGTCAAAGCCAGTCCTGATACAGCTTTTATTATATCCGGTATTCGCCGTTAACCTAAAGTGCTTATGGGAAAAGCCTGATTCAGAATAGCATAGATTTTCCAGGAAGATACTGAAACTGCTTTTTAGATAAAAAACAGTTTCCGGCAGTCTTTTTATGACAGGTTATTTCTCTGCTTTTATGAACCAGTGGGATACAGTGGAACTGATGTCTCCCATGAGACTTCTTTCCATCAGACCGTATTCCATGGAACTGAAGTCTGTGAAAAGAGGTTTCAGTTCTTCCTGAGCAAAAAAAGAAACTGATGCACCGGATATATCAGCCAGATCTGTTTTCCATTCATTGTTTCCAAGATGTTCTCCGCGTTTCATCAATGTGTCTCTGTCTGATCTGAGTGTGGCCATAAGTATTCCTTCCGGCTTCAGAACCCTCAGAATTTCTGCAAGCATGATGTTCAGCTCGGCCTTCCGGCAGTAATGGAGTGAGCCCCATGCAATGATAACATCTGCTGAGGAGTCCTTAAACGGAAGCTGCATGTTGTCTGCCAGAACAGTAAAGCCGGCTGATGTTTCTGCTGCCAGAATCAGAGCATTACGGCTGCTGTCTGTCCCTGTAATACAAGGTATGCCGAAATCACGGAGAAGGGAAAGATGGCGTCCGCTGCCGCATCCAAGATCTATTGCGCTGTTGATTTTTTTTTCTGCTGCTGCCTTTGCCAGCATACGGACAAGGTTCTCATCCGGATACAGAAGCCTGGCTTTCTGTCTTGTATAGTGTTTCTGCCATTCCTTCACTTGGTTACCCTGATGTCTGCTTCTTTTTCTCCCTTCTCTGCAAGAGCCGCTGCCTTTTCAGGACTGGATGCTTTTGCAATGAGAACACCTGTTCTGTCCATGTTGACAGAAGCTTTAATGTTTTTTTCTCCGGGCTGACGGAACATTTTGAAAAATATTATTTTTTTGTTTTTAAGGACTGCCTGACTGTTAAAGGATTCCAGAATTCCTTCCTCTGCAGACAGATACCGGACTGCATAGGCTTTTCTCTTCTTTCTGACTGGAATTCTGAATCTGCCTCCGGTATGAGAACTTACAGCTTCGTCAATTAGACTGTAGCCAAGGACAGATGGAATGGCTTTGTCTGCAAGAAATTCTCCTCCGAATTCCGGAACAGCTTCGATGAGCCACAGATCTCTGTTTTCATCAACCCGGAACTCCATTATGAGAGGTGAACTCTCTATGGAGCATGTATCAGCTATAATCTGCCCTGTTCCGGATATTTCCGGTGCAAGATCAGAAAAGACAGAAGGGGAAACATGCATTTTGTCTGAAAAGCTGTTTTCATCCTGAAATTCCTTGTCCGTTACATCCACAAGATAAAAATGTCCTCTGTGAATGTATCCTACGGCTATTATTTCCTTTCCGGTGATATATTTTTCATAGAAAAATTTTCTGTTTTTAGGCAGAGTCTGCTGTATTTTTTTCAGTTCTGACCGGCTGTTTATTTTATAAACATTTTCCTTGCCGTGACCTTCTGCAGGTTTTATTACAACAGGAAAGACAGTGTTTTTTGAAGAAATGGATCTTAAGGTAAATGTTTCAGCCATCCGAATGCCTGCATCCTGAAAAAGTTTTATTATTTTTTGTTTGTCCTGAAAGATCAGGGCTTTTTCGAACGGGAGAAACGGAAGACCAAATTTGCCGCAGAGAAAGGCAGTGGTCACAACTGCCTGACCGAAGGATCTTGTCATTATGCCGCAGATCTCTCCGTTCAGGAGAGCTTCGGAAATCAGGCTGTAGACAGATTCATAGTCGTATATGGATTCCTGAATTCTGTAATCGCAGAGCACAAGTCCCGGAGCAGATGTGCTGATATCAACTCCTATGATGCTGAATCCTCTCTTTTTTGCAGCCTGTATCAGAGGAAGCTGATTTTCCCCGGCTCCGACTGAAACAAAATATTTTTTCTGTTTTGAAGGCAGTTTCTTAAAGAAAAACATAATATACTCCGGTAAGTTCCTTTTGTTTATATTTCTGTTATTACCCGTCAACAAGTTTATTTATAAAAAACATATCTGGAAACAGGTTTGTAAAATAATAGTTTACAATAAGTCAATTATGAACTACTGTTGCCACAGGGAAGTGATTAATATGCTGTGTGACTACTGTAAAAAAGAAGAGGCGACCATTCATCTGACTGAAATAATACAGGATGAAAGGAATGAAATTCATCTCTGCGAAGCCTGTGCATCAAAAACAGGTCTTAATTCAAGTCTGTCAGGTTTTACAATTTCTCTTTCAGATGTGCTTTCTTTTCTGAATCTTGATGACAGAACTGATGAAACGGAAACTCCAGGAGCTTCTCCTGTATGTCCTGTATGCGGAACTTCCTATTCCTCCTATGCGAAGAGGGGAAAAGTCGGATGTGCCGACTGCTATGCATCTCTGTCTGGTCCTCTGTCTTCTGTTATTAAGGGCTATCATGAAGACCGAAAGCACTGTGGAAAAATTCCGGAATACAGAGGCTGTGTTCAGGAAAGGGAAAAAGTTCAGGCCAGTGAAGAAAAGTACGAACATCCTGATGAGCTGGAATCTCTTCTTCGTGAGGCTGTTGAAGCAGAGTGCTACGAAGAGGCAGCTGTTCTTCGTGACAGAATAAATCTTATGAAACAGGAGGCAGGACATTGAGAAAAAAGGTATCCGGCAGATCCGGAACCATGACAGATACTGTTCTGTCTTCAAGAATACGTCTTGCCAGAAACATTCCCGGTGTTCCATTCCCTCATCTTGAATCTGAGAGCGACAGTGATTTTGTTCTTTCTTCCATAAAAAGATCTGCGGCAGGCAGAGTGTCATCAGGCTGGACTCTTGCAGTAATGAAGGACATGTCTCCTTTGGAAAAAAGATTTCTCCGGGAAGAAGATCTCATCACAATGGAAATGGAAAGGTCTTCCGGAAGTGCTGTTCTTTATTCACCGGGGAAGGAAATATCCGTTCTTGTAAACGAAGAAGATCATATCCGGATTCAGGCTGTGCTGCCGGGGCTTGCTTTAAGGGAAGCCTGGAAAATGGCTGATGAAACAGATGACATGATCAACGAATCTGTTCCCTATGCTTTTTCCGATGAATACGGCTATCTCACTGCTGATCCTGGCAAGCTTGGAACTGCAATGAAAGTTTCGGCAGTTTTGCATCTGCCTGCGCTGTCCAGAAAAAAACATATCAGCATTGTGGCCGGGAAGGTGGAAAAGGCCGGCGGCATCTTTACAGGCGTAATGGGAAACACCGCAAAATCTCCCGGAAATCTGTACTGCACTGCAAACCGAAACTGTCTCGGTTCTTCGGAAGTGG
>JAZRYV010000264.1:0-1512 GCA_045600925.1 Spirochaetota bacterium | reverse complement strand
AGGGAGACTCACAATGGATGACCTTACTGCTAAAGGAGATATAACGTCAGAAGAGGCTGAATTTCTTAAAATGGCTGTGATCTGCAGATACAACATAATAATCAGCGGCGGCACAGGTTCGGGAAAGACAACTTTTCTTAATATTTTATCCGATTTTATTCCCCCGGAGGAAAGACTTGTTGTTATTGAGGATTCTGCTGAACTTCAGATAAGAAATCATTCCGACCTGGTAAGAATGGAGGCTAAATCTCCGAATGCTCAGGGAAAAGGAGAGGTTTCCATAAGAGATCTCATTCGAACTAGTCTCAGAATGAGACCTGACAGAGTTATTGTAGGAGAAGTCCGCGGAGCAGAGGTGATAGACATGCTTTCGGCAATGTCCACGGGCCATGCCGGATCTTTGTCAACAGGGCATGCAAATTCTTCTTTAGGGATGATCAGAAGACTGGAGAGCCTTTTTCTTTCATATTCCGGCTTTCCTCTTGAAGCCGTAAGAGCTCAGATCGCAGAAGGAATAGACCTTCTGGTACATTTGAGGAGAATGAAGGACGGAAGGCGCAAGGTGTATGAGATCTGTGAACTTGAAGCTTTTGAAGATGGAAAAATCAGGCTGAACTGTTTATATAAAAACGGAGAAAAAACAGGAGAACTAATTAACAGGGACAAGATAGAAACATATGGAGAAGGATTATTCAGTTTATAAAATGAATAAAACAGAGCTTCGGAATTATCTGATCTGCGGAGGAATAGCCCTGTGTATTGCCGGGTATCTGTTCTACAGAAACCTTATTGTTTGTATCATACTTTCCTGCCTGCTGATCCCCTTAAAGTCCGTTTGGGAAGAAATATTGAAACAAAAGAGAACAGACAGGATGCTGGCTGAGTTTAAAGACGCATTATATTTTATTTCTGCTTCCCTTGCTTCCGGAAAACAGCTTGAAGCTTCTGTCAATTCGGCTTCACAGCAGATATCTGCAGCTTACGGCAGCGGAAGCGATCTTTCCGAAGAATTTGATATGATCTGCAGAAGAAATGAAGACAGCCATGAAGATATGATCTTTATGTTTGCGGATCTGGGAAGAAGAACCGGTATCCGTGAAATATCCTGCTTTGCATCAGCCTGCGATATTTGCAGGAAATGCGGAGCTGATATGGAAAAGGTTACGGTAAAAAATGCATCAGTAATTATTGAAAAGCTGGAATTCCTGCATGAAACAGAAAGTCTTGCGAAAGAAAAAAGAGATGAAATCGTTCTTCTTTCCGCCATGCCTTTCGGGATACTGCTGTTTTTTAATATATTTGCCGATGATTATTTAAGCCCCCTCTATAATTGCACTGCAGGACGGCTGCTCATGACTCTTTGCCTTGTTCTTATTGCGGCAGCCCTGCTGTGGTGCGTAAAGTTATTGGATATACATGTTTAGTTTTATTGAGAAAGAAAAAGAAACAGCAGAAAAGAAAAGACGTAGGGAAATTATAGAAAGGCAGCTTCCGGATCTGATAATGGAACTT